>NZ_JBQQBW010000100.1:0-23730 GCF_052245415.1 Streptomyces sp. 8N706
GTCAACGGCAAGAAGAACGACGGCAAAGCCAAAGAAACCCTCCAAGTCGTCGACGTCGCCCAACTCCTCCTCGACTCCGTCAAAACCCCACCCACCGACCCCACCGGCGACACCCAAACAACCGACGAGCCGGAGCCCGAGCCGGTGAAGTAACGTCTGCGGCGCTGAGCGCACGGCCGGTCCCGCGACAGCGGGGCCGGCCGTATGCGTTGCGTACGCCGGCCGGTCCGTCCCGGCTGTCGGCGAGACCGTCCTCCGGGGAACCAGCGAACCGGCGAGCACTCACCGGCTTACGACGAGCCCCCTCCTCGGCCGCTGCGGTCTCCTTCCGGCTCCGCGCGGTCAGTCCGGCCCCGCGCGGTCAGTCCCGGCTCTCCGCCAGTCCGTCCTCGGCCGCTCCGGCCCCCTCCCGGCCTCCGCCGCCCGGCAGCGGCTGCTCGGTCCAGATGACCTTGCCGCGCGGGGTGTAGCGCGTGCCCCAGCGTTCGGCGAACTGGGCGACGAGGAACAGCCCGCGGCCACCCTCGTCCGTGATCGCCGCACGCCGCAGATGGGGAGAGGTACTGCTGGCGTCGGACACCTCGCAGATCAGGCTGCGGTCGCGCAGCAGCCGCACCCGGATCGGCCCGGTGGCGTAACGGATCGCGTTCGTGATCAGTTCGCTGAGGATCAGCTCGGTGGTGAACACCAGCTCCTCGTCCACGTCCCACGTCGCCAGTGTGCGCGTCACCGCGGAGCGCACCCGGGCGACAGCGGCGGGATCGGACGGCACGTCCCATTCGGCGATCTGGTCCTCGCGCAGGACGTGCGTGCGGGCGACGATGAGCGCGATGTCGTCGACGGGCTGGGCGGGCATCATCGCCTCCAGCACGGCGTCGCAGGTCTCCTCCGGCGTCCGGTCGGGCCGGGCCAGGGCGTGACGCAGCCGCTCCAGCCCCTCGTCGATGTCCCGGTCGCGGTCCTCGATGAGCCCGTCGGTGTAGAGCACCAGCCGGCTGCCCTCGGGCAGTTCCACGTCGGCCGTCTCGAAGGGCAGGCCTCCCAGGCCGAGCGGCGGCCCGCCGGGCAGCTCGGGGAAGGCCACACTGCCGTCGGGGTGGACCACGGCGGGCGGCGGATGGCCCGCCCGCGCCGTGGTGCAGATCCGGGTCGCCGGGTCGTAGATCGCGTACAGACAGGTCGCACCCGTGATCAGCTCTCCGCCGCCCTCCTGGGCCTTGTCCTGGTCGATGCGGGCGACCAGCTCGTCCAGGTGGAAGAGCAGTTCGTCGGGCGGCATGTCGAGGGTGCAGAAGTTGTTGATCGCGGTACGGAGCCGGCCCATCGTCGCGGTCGCGTGCAGTCCGTGGCCGACGACATCGCCCACGACCAGCGCCACCCGTGCCCCGGGCAGCGGGATGACGTCGAACCAGTCGCCGCCCACCCCGGCCTGCGCCGGCAGATAGCGGTAGGCCACATCGAGGGCGGTCTGCTCGGGCAGGACACGCGGCAGCAGGCTGCGTTGCAGCGTCACCGCCATGGTGTGCTCCCGCGTGTAGCGGCGGGCGTTGTCGATGCTCACCGCCGCGCGGGCGACCAGCTCCTCCGCCAGGGACAGATCGTCCTCCTCGAAGGGCTGGGGCTTCTCCGAGCGCCAGAAACTGGCCATCCCCAGCACGACGCCCCGGGCCCGCAGCGGGACCGTGATCATCGAATGGATGCCGTAGTCGACGATCTTCCGGGCCCGTACAGGGTCCTGCTCCTGCCAGCCGGAGAAGGCCCGCAGATCCGGCTCCATGGCCGCCTTGCCGCTGGAGAAGCCCCAGGCCTGCGGGGTCGCCGGTACGAAGTGGATCAGCCTGCCCAGCGGGTAGAGGGGGTGGTCGTCCCGGATGCCGCTGGCGGCCGCGCGGCGCATCTCGGTTCCGGTGCCCGTCGGCTCGTCGCCGCGCAGCACCGGGTCGACCAGGTCGATGGTGACGTAGTCGGCGAACCGGGGGACCGCGAACTCGGCGAGCTCCTCGGCCGTCCGCACCACATCGAGGCTGGTGCCGATCCGCACCCCGGCGTCGTACAGCAGCTTCAGGCGCGTACGGGCCGTGTCGACCTTGCCGCTGAGCGCCTGCAGTTCGGTGGTGTCGCGGAGCGTGGCGACACTTCCCGGGGGGCCGCCGTCCCGGTCCGTCGGCTCGTGGTTGATGGCCAGCAGCCGCTCCCCCACCAAGTGCACCTCGTCGGTCGCGGCCCGCCCCGAGGCGAGCAGTTCGGCGGTCCGGGGAGCGAGGCCGAGCTCGGTGACGGGCCGTCCCTCGGCATGCGGAGGCAGGTCGAGGAGCCGGCGCGCCTCATCGTTGGCCAGTACGAGCCGGTGGTCGTCGCCGACGATGACCACACCTTCCCGTACGGCGTGCAGGACGGCGTCGTGGTGCTCGTACATCCGGGTCATCTCGGCGGGGTCCAGGCCATGGGTCTGGCGGCGCAGCCGTCTGGTCACCAGGGCGGTGCCGCCCGTGGCCAGGGCGAGTGCGACCGCCCCGGCGCCGAAGATGATCGGCAGCTGCCGGTCGACCACGCTGGTCACGCTGTTGACCTTGAGTCCGGCGGACACCAGGCCGACGACCGATCCGTTGGCACCGGTCACGGGCACCACTGCCTGGACCTCCTCACCGAGCGGGCCCTGGACCGTCTCGGTCAGGACGCGGCCGGCCAGTGAGGGCTCGATGGTGCCGACGAACCTCTTTCCGATCCGGTCGGGGATGGGGTGGGTGTAGCGGATGCCCTGGGTGTCCATCACCACGATGAAGTCGACGCGGGCCGCTTTCCGGGCCTCCTCGGTGAGGGGCTGCAGCACCGCGCTGGGGTCGGCGCCGCGGAGGGTCCGCTCGAGTCCCGGGGAGTGCGCGAAGGCCTGCGCCACGGCGATCGACCGGTTACGGGCCTCCCGCCCGGTGTCGTGCCGGGACTGGAGCACGAGGACCACGACGGCGGCGACCACGAGCAGGACCACGACCGCCACCTGCAGGACGAACACCTGTCCGGCGACGCTGCGCACACTCAGCAGGAAGCGCCAGTGCCGCCCCGGGGACGCCTGTGGGGCACCGTGCTCGTTCCGTTTTCGCTGTTCGTGTCCCGAACGTGGGCGCTCGCGCCGACTGCGTGGGAGCCGGTCGGTCAGTCGGCGGACCAACGGCTCCCAAGATCGGCCGAAAAGTCCGGCCATATCCACATTTCTAACACTGCCCACGTCCGGTGGGCGAACGGTGGGCCGACGGCCCGTTCCTACCCCTTCCCAGCGGCCTCCTTCGCCATCTCGACGGCCGCGGCCAGACGCAGCCCGGGAACGGCCCGGCGCAGCGCCTTCACGGCGGCGATGAGGTCGGTACGGGGGTCGACTCCGGACGTACCGAGCATGCCCCGTACCCAGCGCCCGCGCACCTCGGCGTCATCACGCCCGCGCTCCGCGGCGACGATGGCGGCGGCGCGCGCCAGCCCGGGCCGTTCGGCCGCGTCCGCCGTGGCCAGCGCCCGCTCCAGGGCATCGCCGATCTCGTGTGCGTCGCGCAGCACCACCACGACGGTCTCCTGCTGACGGTTTCCGAACATGACTCGATCGTGTCCTCAAGAGGCTTGGGTCACACCACAGTTGAGGATTCCCAGAGCTTCGGACCGCACGTCCCGCGGCCCGGGCCCGCCTCCCCGGCCGCGGGCGCCACCCCGTACAACCCTTCCGCGCCACCCGCCGCCATACAGGCATCGGAAGGTACGGGCCTTTCCGCTCATCCCCGCACTATCTCGGCATTCCTCATCAAAGGTGCCGTTCCGTACGCAAGAACTCTTCTGCCGCCGTCGCCGCGGCCTCATTCCTCCTGCCGGCCGGGGCAGCCGTCACCGCCGCTCCCGCCGCCCACGCAGGCACCCCAGGCGGGACCCACGCCGGCGACCGCACCACCGCCTTCAACGGCGACGGGCACGAGGACGTCCTCACCAGCGCTCCGGGCGCGGCGGTCGGCGGCGACCGCGGCGCCGGGTATGTCACCGTGCAGTACGACTCCTCCCGTGGCATCACCACCGGGAACCGCGCGGTCATCCACCAGGACTCCGCGGGCGTGCCCGGCGCCACCGAAGCGGGCGACGCCTTCGGCAAGGCCCTGGCCTCGGGCGACCTGGACGCCGACGGCTACGACGACGCGATCGTCGGCATCCCGCGGGAGGACATCGGCACCGCGGCGGACGCGGGCGGCATCCTGGTCCTCCGGGGGTCCGCGCAGTGCCTCGACGGAGCCGCGAGCCAGTGGCTGGAGTCCTCGGCTCCCACCGCGGGGGAGACCTTCGTGGCGGGGCTGGCCGCGGCCCGCTTCACCGCCGACACCCCGGGCGACCTGCCGGCCTCCGCTCCGGGCGAGAACACCGACGACGGTGTGGTGTGGGTCTTCCCGTCCGGATCCGGGGGCGACACGGCCGCGGGCTCGTGGACGTACGACGGCGGCTCACTGGGCGCGCCGGTGACGGACGCCCTCTACGGCGCGGCGATCGACGACTGACCGACGATGGACGACTGGTCAGCGAGGACCGCAGTTGGGCACTGATCGGCGCTATCCGCGGCTGCGGACACCCCCCGGCGACACCCCACCCGCAATCCCGGCTCCGACGTCTGCGCCGCCGTCCCGTCGCCGCGGAGGTGGCGGCCTGATGCCCGGCACGATGGTACGGAGCGAGCCGCTCCAGCAGCACTTCGGTGCCCGTGCGGGCGACCGGCAGGTCGTACAGGGCGCGGTACCGCGCGGACTGCCTTCTATCCCAATAAGGGTAAGTCCGATGGGCTACTTACCCTTATTGGGATAGGTGCGACGAATGGTCTGTTCGGGTGCAGCATGACCATGGAACGATTTCCTGCGTCCGACTGGTGCGTTGGACGCGACATGGACCCCCGGCAGTTGTGGAACCGGAATACGGTGCTGGCGGAGGCCTTCTGCCTCAGCGACGAGCACGTGAAGTCGGCGCAGAGCGCCCTCGACGAGACGCAGGCGCACAGGTCGAGGCTGCTGGCCGCCTTCGCCGTGACAGTGGGCAGCGACAGCTCGGTCGCCGACCTGCTCGGGCTGAGCGAGCGCGAAGTGCGCATCGCTCGCCGCACCGTGGGCAAGGAGGACGCCCGGCGCATGGCCGAGGACGTGCTCGCCTCCACGCCTCCCCCCGCGGAGCCGGAGGAGGAGCCCGTCCCCGAGCCCGTCACACCCGCGCCCGCGCCGGCCCCGGCGGCGCCCCAGCACTACAACCACCAGGTGTCGCAGCAGGTGGCGCCCCAGCCGGCGCAGCAGTACGTCCAGCAGGCCCCGCAGTACTACGACGCCCCCGCGGCCGCCCCCGAGACCTCGATGATGTCCGGCCCCGAGAACCCCATGGTCCGCGAGACGGCGTGGACGTCGGCCATGGACGTCGTCCTCATCGACAGCTGGCAGTCCGGCATCGATCTGCGCGTCCTGGCCGACGAGTTCGGTCTCGACCTCGCCCGGCTGGTCTCCCGGGTGCAGCAGCTCTCCGCCGAGGGGCGCCTCGCCGCCCCGCCCGCGGCCCCTGCCCCCGACGACCGGTCCGGCCGGCACCGCCGGGACACGGGCGGCACGTCCGGGGGCTACGACCCGTACAGCGGTTCCGTGCCGGTCTCGGGGTGGGAGGCCCCGTCCACGATCCCGGACGAGATGCTTGCCTATCTGCCGACCCAGCACGCCTGGCCGCAGTACATGCAGGGCACGTCCGTTCGATAACCCAGCCCCGGGTCTTGCCGCGACCTCGTGGTGGCGCGCGGCACGACGAGGAGACTGCTGCTCGGCGGCCCCCTGCGCCCGGTCCGTCCCGGGGGCTGCCGTCTCTGCGCCCGGGGCCCGGATCCCCAGGCCGCGGTACCGGGCCCTACAGCAGCGGGCAGGGCAGCTGGGGCGCGTCCTTGTTCGGGGAACAGGCCACCACGGCCAGGGAGAGAAACGACGGCTGCCGGAGATAGAAGCCGTAGGAGACGTCCTCACCGCGGGCGAGCCTCTCCGCGGCCTGCGCCACGAGCCGCGCCCTCCGCTTCGGTTCCGCGTCGCGTGACGACGCGAACCACTCGCCGGACTCGGCCAGTTGACCGCCCAGCCACGCCGCCGCCTCCCCGGCGTCCTCCCAGGTTCCGCGGATCAGCCGCGGTGACTTGATGAGCCAGTACGCCGTCCGCATCGGAGGGAGTTCCGAGCGCTGGAAGTCCTCCGACAGCGTCCGGTAGGCGGCCTGACGCTGGGCGTTGGCGTCGGGGTCGGCCGTCGTCCACGGCTCGTCCGGCACTCTGCGGAGCCACTCCTTGTCGAAGTGGTTCTTGTCGCCGGTCCATGAGTATCCGTGGAAGTGCACTGCTCGCCCCGTTCTCCCAGCGGCAGTTCCCGGTCGGTCACACGCGGCATCGTGCACCCCCCGATGCCTCCGGCGTCCGGCACCCGGCCGTCTCTCCGCCCAGCGGTGGACGGAAGTCACCTGATCGGAGGGGCGCGTCGGTCAGCGCCCCCGCGCCCCGAGTCCGCACACGCACCGGGACGCCACCTCCGGTACCGCACCTCGGCACGGGGGGCCGCGCGGGCGCTTCCGTGTGCTGAATACCGGGAGCCGATAACCCATTGATGGGAAACGCGTAACGCTGGAATACCGGGATTCCATAGGCAACGGCCGACGGCATCCGTTCGTTGTGGGAATATCCGGATCACTCCGTTTCCGAACAGTCCCCGCCGTGCCGCGGAGGTTACGGCCGGGCATGCCACGAACCAGCCGCACTCCCATGGAATAACTCCTTCCACCCCTGCCCCGCGGCTCACTGAAAGGCATTGAGCGGAGTTATGGATTCCGAATTTGCGTTCGATGGAGAATCGACTATGTTGAAGCCGTCGATCTTCGACCAACTCACGGGGTAAGGACGGAAGTTGAGCATTTCACAAAGGGCTGTGACCGGTCTCGTCACGGGGGGCATCGCAGCGGCCGCGGTGTTCGTCGGCACACCCGCGTACGCCGCGAAAAAGGAGCACACGCTCGTGGATTCCTCGTCGACGCCGCGCGCCATCGTGCTGACGGCCGACACGGCGACCGACACGGTCTACTCCATCTCGGGGATATACACGACCCCGGAGCAGGGCACGTACTACGTCCGCAAGGTTCTCAAGAAGCCCGGCAAGCCGGCCGAGCCGTGGGGCGAGTGGGAAAAGGCCGAGCGCGATTCCGAACCGGACCACTTCGGATATCCGCACCGGCTCACCTGGAAACTGGCGACCAACGGAGTGAAACTCCCGAACGGCACCAAGATCTCCGTTGAGATCAAGGGCCACGGCAGCACCCCGGAATTCGCGATCTGACCCGGGACCTGGAGGGCCGCCTGGAGTTCCGGGCGGCCTGCCCGGTACCCCGTCCGGCCCCACCGGCACCGGCTCGCACCTCCTCACCGGCATGGGCGCCGGATCCCTCGCAGAGTGGTCCACGGCCCCGGTCCCACCGCCTCGGCCTGCGGTTATCCCCCCAGGGTTCCCCTAAGGGATGTCACAGCTCAGCAGCAAAGCCGGTCCCGATCCGGCGGGCACGGCACCTCACTCCGCGCGAACAGGTACGTTCGAATGGTGGCTGGATTCAGGATGGGACGCGGCCGGGACTCCCGCTCGGCGCAGCAGCAGGCGCGGCAGCGAGGGCAGCAGCCGTACGGGCAGAGCGGACAGCCGTACGGCGGGCAGCCCGTACCGCCGCACGCGCAACAGCAATGGCAGTACGGCGGCGGGCCCGGGGGAGGCAGTGGGTACGCGCCGGGTCCAGGCGCGGGGAACGGCTACGGGCCGGGGCCGGGCAGCGGGCACCGTGACGAGCCGGAGTACTTCGGCGGCCCGGACCAGGGCCACGACCCGTATGCGGGCCAGGGCCAGGGAGCGGACCCGTACGCCAACGCCCCAGGACACACACAGGCGTTCAGCATCGGCGAGAGCCCGGACGCGTACGGTCCCGGCTACGGCCCGGACCAGGGCTACCCCCCGTACGACGACGGCAGCGGCCAGGACGGCAGGGCCTACCGCGCCGGCCGGACGACCGCCCCGCCCGCCGGCCCGCGGCTGCACTGGAAGCAGTTGCTGAGCGGCATCGTGCTGCGCCCGGGCACGACGTTCTGGCAGATGCGCGACTACCCCGTCTGGGGCCCGGCGCTCATCGTCACCTTCCTCTACGGTCTCGTCGCGGTTTTCGGCTTCGACCAGGCGCGTGAGGACGTCCTCAACGCCACGCTGTCCAACAGCATCCCGTGGGTGCTCAGCACCGGTGTCGCCGTGGTGATCAGCGGCCTGCTGCTGGGCGCGGTCACCCACACCCTGGCGCGCCAGATGGGCGGCGACGGGGCCTGGCAGCCGACGGTCGGCCTCTCCATGCTGATCATGTCGCTCACCGATGCGCCGCGGCTGCTCTTCGCGATGTTCCTGGGCGGCGACACCTCGCTGGTGCAGGTGCTGGGCTGGGCGACCTGGTTCGCGGCGGCGGCGCTGTTCACCTCGATGGTGAGCAAGTCCCACGACCTGCCGTGGCCGAAGGCACTGGGTGCCTCCGCCATCCAGCTCGTCGCGCTGCTGGCACTGATCAAACTGGGCACGCTGTAAGGCCTTCGCGGCCTGCACGGTGGTACGAACGAAAGCCCGGGGCCGCGGCCCCGGGCTTCCCCATGTGCAGCGCGCGCCGGCATCGGGCCTCGGCAACCGTCGGCACCACACGCCACCGCGAGCACACCACCCGGTGTCGCCCTAGGCTCCCCCGGCGTTCGCCGGCCGGCCGCGGAGGCGGGCCGCGTCCTGGGCGGGCGGCAGACCGTACGCGCGCCGGTACTCGCGGTTGAACTGGGTCGCGCTCACGTAGCCGACCGCTTCCGCGACCTGTGCCGCCGTGGTGTTGCCGGCGACCAACTGCCGCCGCGCCTCCTGCAGTCGCAGGTGTTTCTGGAACTGGAGCGGGCTCATGCCGGTGGCGGCCTTGAAGTGCCGGTGCAGCGTGGCGGTGCTCATGTGCGCCACCGCCGCGATGGTGTCGATGCCGAGCGACTCGGTGTAGTGCTCGCAGATCCACGCGGCCGCCGCGCGTACCCGGGCAGCGCCGGAGTCGGTCAGCGTGAGTTGGCGCAGGATCGGGCCGAGGGGGCTGCCGAGCAGCCGGTAGAGGATCTCGCTTTCGATACGGGCTGCGAGCGGGCGGATGTCGTCCGGGGTGTCGAGCAGCCGCACCCAGCGGGTGACCGCGTCGACGAGTTCCGGCGTCATCGGCGCGGCGATCTGCCCGCCGGGGCCGGGGCGCGTGCGCGGGCCTGTTCCGTCCAGTTCCAGCAGCAGGCCGGCGAGCGCCCGGCCGTCGAGTCGCAGCACCACCGAGCGGTACGGCACTCGCTCGAAGGTGGCGGTGACCGGCAGTTGGAGTGAGTTGAGGAACATCTCGCCGCGGCCGGTCAGCCGGCTCCTGTCGCCCGCAATGGTGCGCTTGGCGCCGTCGGCGATGAAGCAGACCATCGGCTCGTACAGCAGGTCGAGGGGGGCGATGGGCTCGTCGAGCGCGACCAGGGTGAGGCGGGGCACCGTGCTGTCGGACCACAGCCCGTCGCTGTGCCGGACGATGGCCGCCGCGAGCTGGTCCAGCATGGAGAACTCCCCGGTTGAGAGAATTGGGCAATACTATGCGGTGTGTGCCCCATGACCGTGCGGTGGGCGCGCTTCTAGCGTTGCAGGCATGACACAGCACGAGAAAAGCCTTCCGAAGCGCAGGCTCGGCACACAGGGCCTGGAGGTCGGGGCGATCGGTCTCGGCACGATGGGCATGACCATGGCGTACGGCGCCGGCGACGAACCCGGCGGCCTGGCGACCATCCGCCGGGCGTACGAACTGGGTGTCACCCTCTTCGACACCGCCGAGATGTACGGCATGGGCACCGGCAGCAACGAACAGCTGCTCGGCCGCGCCGTGAAGGATTTCCGCGACGACATCGTGATCGCTACCAAGTTCGGCTTCGATTTGAACGATCCACAGAACTTCGGGGTCGCGCTGGACAGCCGGCCGGAACACATCCGCGAGGTCACGGAGAACAGCCTGCGCTACCTCGGCACAGACCGTATCGACGTGCTGTACCAGCACCGCGTCGATCCGGACGTGCCGATCGAGGACGTGGCGGGCACGGTCGGCGAGCTGATCGCCGAGGGCAAGGTGCGGTACCTCGGGCTCAGTGAGGCCGGCCCCGACATCATCCGGCGCGCTCACGCCGTCCACCCGCTGTCCGTGCTGCAGACCGAGTACTCGGTGTTCGAGCGCGCCGTGGAGGCCGAGGTGCTGCCGGTGGTGCGCGAGCTGGGGATCGGCTTCGTGCCGTATTCGCCGCTGGGCCGCGGATTCCTCACCGGCACGGTGAAACCCGCCGCCGAGTACCCCGAGGACGACATGCGCAGCTGGGACGACCGCTGGCAACCCGGCAACTACGAGAGGAACGTGGCCGCCATCCGCGAGCTGACCGCGCTCGCGGACACCAAGGGCATCGCGGTCACGCAGTTGGCGCTGGCCTGGCTGCTGGCCCAGGGCGACGACATCGTGCCCATCCCGGGGACCCGCAGCCCGCGGCGGGTCGCCGAGAACACCGCGGCAGCGCACATCCCGCTCACACCGGAAGACCTCGCCCGCGTGCAGGAGATCCTGCCGCAGGGCGCGGCAGGATCCCGCTACCCGGACGCGATGATGCCGTCCTGGTGAGGCCCGGCCCCCGGAGCCGATCCGAGCGACGCCACGGTGGCTCTGGCGCCGAGGAGAACCGCACGGCCTCCGGCACCTGGGTGACCGGCGCCGCGGGGACACGAGCTCCACGATCAACGGTACGGAGACAGCGGCGGGCCCACCGGTACGGAGACAGCGGTGGGCCGGCCATCAGCACGCACCGGCCGGCCCGCGGACCGCTCCCAGGCCGGGGACGGCTCGCGGACCGCTCCCCGGCCCGTGCGGAACCGCGGCAGCAGGTCACGGCTCAGGGTGATCAGTTGTAGCTGATCAGTACACCTCTGGATCTGGAGCGCTTCTCCGGAACTAGAGCGCTTCCCTGGACGGCGTGACGGTATCGCCCGGCTTGCGCACCGGAGGCGAGACGGACCAGGGGAAATTGATCCACTGATCGGTCTTCCTCCACACGTACTCGCACTTCACGAGCGACTGCGGCTTCTCGTAGATCACGGCGCAGCGCACATCCGCGACGTGCCCGGCGCAGAAGTCGTGGACCAGCTTGAGCGTCTTCCCGGTGTCGGCGACGTCGTCCGCGACCAGGACCTTCTTCTGGCTCAGGTCGACCACGTTCGGGACGGGCGGCAGCATCACCGGCATGTCGAGGGTGGTGCCGACCCCGGTGTAGAACTCGACGTTCATGACGTGCAGGTTCTTCACGTCGAGCGCGTATCCCAGCCCGCCGGCGACGAAGAGGCCCCCGCGGGCGATGGAGAGAATGATGTCCGGCTCGTAGCCATCGTCCGCGACACTCTGTGCCAGCTCGCGGATGGCCTGCCCGAAGAGCGGATAGGTGAGATTCTCACGCTCACCACTCACAGCCGTTCCCCCCGTCCCTCAGACCTGTGTGCGATGGAAGTTCTTGAAGGAGCGGGAGGGCGTGGGGCCGCGCTGCCCCTGGTAGCGGGAGCCGTACTTGGCCGACCCGTACGGGTGCTCGGCGGGCGAGGTCAGCCGGAACATACACAGCTGCCCGATCTTCATCCCCGGCCAGAGCTTGATCGGAAGCGTCGCCACATTCGACAGCTCGAGGGTGACATGGCCGGAGAATCCCGGATCGATGAAACCCGCGGTGGAGTGCGTCAGCAGCCCGAGCCGTCCCAGGCTGGACTTGCCCTCCAGCCGCGACGCGATGTCGTCGGGGAGGCTGATCACCTCGTACGTCGAGGCCAGCACGAACTCCCCGGGGTGCAGGATGAACGCCTCGTCGCCCTCGGGCTCGACAAGCCGGGTGAGGTCGCTCTGCTCGACGGCGGGGTCGATATGGGGGTACCGGTGGTTCTCGAACACCCGGAAGAAGCGGTCCAGCCGCACATCGATGCTCGACGGCTGCACCATTTCGGCATCGTAGGGATCGATCCGCACCCGCCCCGCGTCGATCTCGGTCCGAATGTCCTTGTCAGAGAGAAGCACGGCTCGAGGGTACGCGGACGACACGGGCCCGGCCCAATCGGGCCGGGCCCCTCGCCGCTCAGCCGCTCCACGGCAGTCGTCCCGAGAGCGCTAACGCCTCTCACCCGGGGCCGAGGAGGCCGGTGCCGGTACGGCGACCGGCACTGGCACCGAGTGCCGCAGCCGGGCGCACCGGGGACAGCGCAGGAGCCGTCCGGGACCGAGCCGGTCGGTACCGAGGTTCTGCAACGGGAACGAAGCGGTGCTGAACACGTGCCCTTCGGCACAACGGACGACGGTGCGCTCCATCGAGTCCCTTCCCCAACAATGTGATCGACAAAAGCCACATTAGGGGATGACCCGGGCGTCACTCCACGCGGCGCTCCGCACTCCACGGTACGCCCCAACTCCCCCGCCCCATACGCGCATCCCCGCCCCGTCACACGACCCCCAGCAGCACGAAGACCCCACGGCGAATACACCGGGGGCCAGCGATGGGGTACAGTGTGCGACGGTGAGACTCCCGAGCGGGATCATCACGCGGGTGTAGTTTAATGGTAGAACATGAGCTTCCCAAGCTCAGAGCGCGGGTTCGATTCCCGTCACCCGCTCCAGCACAAAGCCCCAGGCCAGCGGCCCGGGGCTTCTTTGTTGTCTAGACCGCGCTAAGCGCCTTGCACCAGATCCGCACCAGAAGGCTTGCCGTCGGCTTCCTTGGCGGCCTTCTGACGCTCGGCCCGCACCAGCTCGTCCAGGCCGCCCGCGACTTCCTGTTGACGCTCAAGGTCCGAGTGCTGATAGATCAGCGCGGCCTTCTCCGACGACTGCCCGGCGCGGACCATCGTGTCCTTGAGGGTGGCTCCGGAGCGGGTCGCCAGGGTGTGCCCGGTGTGACGAAGATCGTAGAAGCGGAAGCCATCTGGCATCCCGACAACGCCGCGCGCCCTGCGCCACTTCCGCCCGAATGTGGAGCGCCGGAACGGCTTCCCCTTCTCCCCCACGAACAGAAGTCCGTCCGGCCCCTTCTCGGCGTACCAGTCGAGATGACGCCGCAGATCCGTACGGAGGAAGGCAGGCAGAACCACGAGCCGCTTGCCCGCATCCGACTTGGTATCCCCGGGAGCGCGGCGCCCATTAGTCAGCTCCGGCGCGGCCATCCGGACGCGAATGGTCATGGCCTCCAGGTCCACATCCTTGCGACGAAGCTCGGCCTGCTCCTCCGGCCTCATCGGGCCGAACGCACCGAGGTAGACCATGAGACGCCAGCGCGGCCCAATCGCGTTGGCAAGCGCGTCCACCTGGGCGACAGTGGCGATCTGCCGTTCTGTGGCGCTCTCTTTGCCCGCGCCCTTGATACGACAGGGGTTGCGACGGATCAGCTCGTCATCGACCGCAGTTTCCATGACCGCTTTGAGCAGCCTGTAGGACTTGGCAACTGTCGTCGCCGCACCCGTAGTGGCCAACCGCTCAGCCCTCCAGGTGCGGACACGTGGCGCGGTGATCTCGTCCACGTCCCAGCCCTCGAAGGTCGGGAGGATATGCAGCCGGAGCAGTCGGCGGTACAGCTCCTCCGTAGTGGCGGACAGGCCACGCTCATGGACCCATTGCAGCGCGTACACCTTGAAGTTGACCGCGCCGACGTCGGGATTCTGCCAGTCGCCGCGAGTGAGGTCAGCCTCGATCTGGGAGAGCCAGACTTCGGCATCCCGCTTCGTCGCGAAGGTCTCGGGCGAGCGGCATTCGTGCGCGTCAGGTCCGAGGTAGCTCGCCGTCCACCGACCGGACCGGTACTGGCGGACCGCGCCGAAACGGCGTCGATTTCCTTTCTTGTTGCCCATCAGGCAGCCCTCCCGTACCGAGGCCGACGACGCCGTACGGGCTGGACCGTGTTGGCGTCGATGAAGGCCGCCAGCGCGCCTTCGGGGATACGGACGTGTCGACCGACCCTGACGAACGTCACGCGCCGTTCTGCGATCAGGCGACGGGGAAAGCGCTCAGTCGTCCCCAGCCGCTCGGCGACCTGTGCGACGGAGAGAAGACGCTCAGCCATGGGTGGTCTCTCCTTCCGTTCCGAGGGCGGGGGCGAGTGAGGCGGATAGCCACTCCTCACCGCGGGTCAGGCCGGTGCCGGCGAAGACCCAGTGGGCGAGGACGTACGTCGTCTCCTCCTCCTGGTCGTGCCGGACGGGCCGCCGCTCGTCCGGCAGGGCTGCGAGGGCCTGGGCGCGGCGCCATTGGGCTCGGGCGTCGCGGAGTGCGCCGAGGGTGGTGGAGTAGCGGCGGGTCTTGGTGGAGAAGTGGCCGCGGAAGCCGAGCATGTGGGCCCAGGCCCTCAGCCTCAGGTCCGCCAGGTCCTTGCGGCCGCCGAGCGCCCAGGCGGTGCGGATCATGTGCCGGGCGTGGTCGGTGATCCGCGCCTGTGCCAGCTCGGCGAGGAACTTGATCGGCCGGTCCAGGGTTCCGGTCGCGGTCTCGGCGCCCTTGGTGGCGTACTTGGCGATGTAGGCGGCGACCGCGCGTTCGGTCAGTTCAGCCGGACCGTCGAAGTCGGCGGAGCGGATGGGGCGCACGTCGAGCTGTCGGCCGAAGGCGAAGGTGTGAGCCCGGCCGTCGACAACGGGGCCGATCACCAGGGCATTCGCAGCCGCTGAGCGGATTGCGTCGGTCAGTAGCTCGGTTGTGGCCCAGGCCGGAGGCTCACTCATGCCGCCGTCCGGGCCGTCGATGCGGATCACGGCGTGGAAATGCACGGCGCCGCGCTTCTGGTACTCCGCCACCTTGGCGAACGAGACACGGGCGTAGTCCGGGAAGTCCCGCTGTGTGAGTCCGGCCCGCTTGGCGACCTCCCTGCGCAGGTAGATGGAGAAGCGTCGCCAGAGCATCCCGGCATGGGCGTTCCACAGAACCGCGGCTTCGTAGTCGTACGTCGCCGGGTCCAGGGGCGTGCCAAGGGCGTCGTCCTCCTGGTCGTGGAGCGTGCCGCAGCGGCAGGGGCGTACGGTGCCGCGCCGGTCGGTGGGGCGGCTGTGAACCGGGCCGAAGCCGGGTGCGGTGAAGGTGGCGAACACCCGGGGGTGTGCGGCGACGGTTTCGGGGTTGCCTTTGCCGCCGCGCAGTCCGGCGGTGATCAGGTGGTAGGTGTCGCGCCGGTAGACCTCCGCGCACGCGGCGCAGCGGGTCGCCCGGCGGTTGTTACAGCGCACCAGGAGGTGACCGGCGGGAAGCGTCGTCGAGTCCAGGCGGTGCAGCACCCGGCCGATCTCACCGGTGCGCGGGTTGAGTTCGTGTTCGGTGCGGTGCCCGTCGAGGCGTACGGGTCGGGTGCAGCCGCCGAGGCCCCGCAGCTGTCGTACGAGCGCGGGCATGTTGCCGAGCGAGGCGAGGGCGCCCAGGTCCGCCACCGGGGGCGGAGCGTGTCCGGTAGTAATGGAGCTGTCCTTTCGACTGTCTGGTCGGGAGGGTCCGTGCCTGCCAGGGCGGCGGGATGCTTGGCGGTATCGAGGCCGCCCCGGCAGGCCGGTCAGCGCTTGTGTGCGCCGTTGATCAGGGAGCGCAGCACCAGGGCCGCGATGGAGACGGAAACGGCCGTGACGGCGACGGTGGCCAGGAGCGCGGTGAGCACCACGCCGACCACGAGCACGGCGGCGACGGCGCCGACTCCGAGCCCGACGTATGGGGCGACGGGTCGGCCAGCGGCAGGAGCAGGGGTGTGCTGGCAGGGGCAGGCCGCCGGGGCGTGGTGATGCTCGGCGGGCACCGCCGAGGTGATCACATGGGCGGTCGGGATGGGTGGGGCATCCGGGAGCTTCGGGCGGAGCAGCATGGTCGATCTCCTCTCAGTCGTTGGTGCCGTTGACGACGTCGACTCCGGTGCGCGTGCCGGATTCGATGACCGGAGCCAGGAAGGTCTGGGAAAGCCAGAAGCCGAAGAGGGCGATCACGACGGCCACCCAGAGGCGGATGCCGAGGAACTTGATCGCGGCCCAGGCGACGATGCCCAGGACGAAGACGAGGGGCAGGGAGACGGTCACGGGCCAGCTCCTTTCAGCGGACGGAACAGCGGTGGGTGCGGGCGGCCAGTTCGGCGGCGGCGCGGCTGTCGTAATCGGTGGAGAAGCCACAGCGCGGTGCCGTACAGGCGGCGGTGTGCTTCTCACGGCCCCGGCTGTCGTAGTAGGTGCCGACACGAACGGGGCCGATACGGATCACGCGGCGGAAGTGCGGCTGGGCGGGCATCAGCGGACCTCGTTGTCTTTGGTGAAGTCGACGGTGTGCTCGGTGAGCCAGCGGCGGATCTCAGCGCCCTCCTGGTCGTCGGCGTTGAGGATCACCGGCTCGGCAACGAGCACGGCCTCGGTGAAGCGGTTCTGGCGGGTCAGTTCGGCCGCGCGCTTGAGGGCGCGGAGAGTGGTCGGACGCATGGGCGGGCTCCTTGTGGGTCAGGCGATGCGGGCGGCGATGGCCTCGGCGAGCGGGACCGGGACGCCGAGTCGGGCGCGGAGTGTGGCGGTGTCGATGGGTGCTCCAGTGCGGGCTTGGTGGTCGTCTGCGACCTTCCGGGCGTGGTTGACGAGGGCGTCAGGAACCCGATTCAGCTCAGCGGCGGGCCCAGCGGCGGCAGTTAGCTCGGGCGCGACCTCGGGCACGGTTTTCGGGCCAGGCGCCGTATTAGCGGGTGCGTTCGGCTCGGCGACTGCTGCCGTGCGGTCGGCAGCGGAGCCGTGGGCGAGCAGGGTGCCGCCGAGGAAGGCGACCGCCGGCCATCCAGCGACGAGGATGCGGAGCCAGGCCGGGACGTTGTCGAGGTCGAGCAGTCCGGCGGTGGCGACGTTCGCCCCAAGGCTGGCGGCGAGCGCAACCAGGAACCAGGACCATCCGGCCGCCTTCGACGAGCCGGACCTCAGCCGCTTCCAGGCGGCGACCAACAGCAGGTCGACACTGACCGGGTAGGCCCACGCCTTCCAGCCGTCCTGTCCGGCGGCAACAGCGAGATCGTGCAGGTGCGCGAAGGACAGCGCGGCGGCGATGACCGCCTGGATCAGTACGGCGTCGACACGGACGGGCAGGGCGGGCATCGTGCTCACCGATCCTCGGCCTCATCGGCGGCGGCCCGAGCGAGGCGAGCTGCCTCAGTGGCCTTCGTATCGCCCGGCATGGCGGCGGCGATCCGTTCCAGCAGGTTGGCCTTACGAGCCGCCATGCCAGCCGAGCTGCCGTCAGCAGTGAGGCTGGCCCTGACGTCTGCCAGGAACGCGCTGATCTCGTCCACGGAGGGGCGTTCGGACATCTCTGATCACGTCCTTCGTTTCGGTTTCGGGCAAGGCGGGGGTAGGGACTCGGCGCGAGGCGTCGCGCCGACCTATGCGGGGGATGTGGTTCAGCCGGTCGCGGGACGCGGCTTGGCCGCCGGGATCGGGCCGGTCAGCGGTGAGGCCGGGACATGCGGCCGGAAGCGCTCCAGGGCCGGTACGTCCGGGACGTGGTCAGCCGTGTCGCGGCAGATGGCCGCAGCGTCGGCCAGCGAGAGGTACGGGGTACGGATGCGGGACCAGCCGCCGGAGGAGTCGCCGACCACGGCCAAGCCGGGCAGCTCAGCAGCGATGGCGGAGGCGGCCTGGACCGCCTCAGGGGCGATGTCGCCGAGCGCCATCTTGGCCGAGGCTTCGTCGTTGACCCGGTGGCAGACGCGGCCGGTGAGCTGGGCCCGGAGCATGGTTGCCCCCTTGCCCAGTTCGGCACCGAAGCGCTGTCCACAGATCTCCAGGTAGATCCCGGCAGCCCGGCCGAGCTGAGCGAGCCGGATCAGCTGGGTCACCATCTCGTCGCGCCGTTCCTCGTCCTTGCGGGTGGCGACGAGGAACAGCTCGGCCACCTCGTCCACGAACAGCACGATCGGCGTGGGACGTTCGTTCTCCGGCAGGCCCCACAGGTCCGAAGTGATCTCCTCGTCCGGTGTGCCCGGCGCGATGCCCTGTCTGGTCTTGATCAGGTCGTATCGGTCCTCCATTTCCTGTACGAGTACGGGCAACATTTCTGCGGCTTGGACCGGGTCCGTGGCCAGTGCTGACAGCCGCGGGGCGAACGGCGCGAGCTCCACACCGCGCTTGCAGTCGATCCCGACAATGGCCACCGGCTGAGCCGCCAGCCCGGTCAGCAGGTTCCGAAGGAACATCGACTTCCCCGACAGCGTGGCGCCGAGCACCAGTTCGTGAGGGATGGCCCGGTAGTCGCGGACAAACGCTGTCGCGTCCTCGCGGAGAGCCACCGGCACGGCCAGGAAGTCGCTTTCGACGCGGCGTGGCATCTTCACCTTGCGCAGCACGTCAAAGCCCACCAACCGCAGTTCGACCACCCCCGGTTTGATGCTGCGGACGTGCACAGCATGGACACCCCAGGCGTGCCGCAGTCGCTCGCACGAGGCAGCCACGTCCGCAGGTTCCTGCCCGGGAGCCAGCCGAAGCCGGACCCGCATCCCCGTCGAGGTCGGGCGGAGCAGACCCCGACGAGGAGGCACGGGACGGATATCCCGGCGAGTGGTCGCCCGTACGGCCAGAGTCCGCAGCCGGGACGGCTCAACGGTCAGCCCGCACGCATCCATGGTGGAGCTGTACGACGCCATCAGCCGCGCCACCGACAGCGGCAGCCCCACGGTGGTCCAGTAGGCCGCCGGGTGTGCTTTCCGGGCGTAGGCCGCCCCACCTATGGCAGTGAGCGGCCCACCCAGCTCGACCAGCGTCATCAGGTCGGACATGAGATCAGCTCTCCTGCCCGGCTGGGAAGGCTCCCGGGGCCACGGCAGCCGCCCGGTAGGCGATGCCGTGACGCGCCTGTCCGTTGAAAACGGACTCCCAGGGCCGGGCGATCAGACCCGGCAGCGAGACGGGGGCACCGACAGCCAGGCCGTCCGTGACCCCGCTCTGCGGAATGGTCACCGAGATCAGGGAGGACTCCCCCTCATCGATGTAGACCACGCCGACCGTCATCAACTCTTCGCCGCTCACGGCGTCCTTGGCGATCTCCCCGGTCTGGCGATCCCGCACCTTCGGCGACGGCGCCTCAGTCATCAGGATCGTCGCAGCCGAGGCATCGATTCGGATCACACGCACTGAACTTCTCCTTCATAGACTTCCGCCAGCACCTGACAGGTTGACTTAGCAAGTTCGAAGCTAGGGACGTCAGGTTGACTTGTCAAGTCATCTCACGATGTTGCTTCGACGACGCACCGACCGAGACACGTTGCGGCCCTCTCGAAGTCAGGCAACGGCGGAGGCAGGACGTCGGGGCTGAGCACCATCACCACTACGGGAGCAAGATGGACTCAGGAGCGCATGGAAGGAAAGGATCATGAGCAAGCTGCACCGTGCGCGACACCGTCGAGCTCCGTCACCACACACGTGGGACGCACGTGGCTTCAATCCACCTTCGCCCCACTACAGCCAACAGGCTCCCTACGCGGGACAGCCTCAGCCCCCTAACCAGGACTGGCCGCCGCATCCGCTCGCCCCCGTTCCGAAGAAGAGGCATCGAGTCTTCTTCTGGATCTTCCTGGCAGTCCAAATCGCTTTCCTGATCTGGGTGATCACCGGCATAGCCAGCAACGACAACATGCCAGCCGAGTGCTCCGGCCTCACGGGAAGCGATCTGCAGTTGTGCAAGGACGCCGCAGATGTCGGGACCACCATCGGCGTCGGCCTGATCATCGGGCTGTGGGCGGCTGTGGATTTCATCCTCGCGCTGACGTACGTCATCTACAGGTTGGCCAGCCGACAACCTCGCGCGTAGCCGCAGGCCGCAGTCACCGAGTCATGCCCAAGGATTGGACGTGTCTGCCAAAACCCCGAACCCTGGCGACCGAGGACAAGGCTTCCCGTGCCGACGTTCAACCCAGTCGGTACGTGTCTTCGAGTTCTTGCCGGTCAGCAGGCAACAGCACGTCCGCGACCTGCAAGGCTTGGCCGGACACGTCACACGCAACGACGAGCACGCTGAGCACCGGCGCACCCTTGGGCAGCCCTAGGAGATCTGCCTCTTCGGGGCTCGGCAGGCGCGCAGAGACCCTCTCGGTGACGTGGTCGAAACGGACCTTCTTGCGAGTCTCCACGTGCGCCCGCAGGCTCTCGCGAAGCGGAGCCGAGTCGGCGAGGTCCGTGCCGTCAACTAGGCCGGCGGGGAAGTACGACGAGACCAGCTCGACCGGCTCCCCGTCGTCCTCGATCAGCAGACGCCGCACGAGCACCTTGGTTCGCTTCGGCACGCCGAGGATGGAAGCCACGCGAGGTGGCACCGGCACCCGATCGACCCCGACCAGCCGACCAGACGCGGCCGACTCGTCACGCTCCAGGGCTTCACGGCCCCGCTGGTCTTTCTGCTCGACCACTTCCGGACGACCGCGAACAATCGTGCCGTACCCCTGGCGGGACTCCAGCCAGCCATCGCGCTTGAGTAGGTCCAGGGCCCGGACGACCGTGGGACGGGACATGCCGAAGGCTTGCACCAGCTGGTTTTCGCTGGGCACGAGACTGCCGGGCGGATACGTTCCGTCCTCAATCCGGCGTTGGAGCGTCTGCGCCAGCCGCACATACTTCGGTGCAGCCACTTCGTACGCCATAGGCCCCGCCTCAGAATCCGCCAAGTCAACCTGTCAACCAGCCTACTCACGTGAGTAGGCACTCGGTAGCCATGCACGGAGAAAGGGCCGGGTACGTCAGGGCTTCCAAGCCTCGTCCACGAAGAATGTGACCATGGTGCCGCCGAAGGGACTCGGGCCAGCGCTCCAGGAGTCGGCGAGGGTGTTGACCAGGAACAGTCCCCGTCCGTGCGCATCGTGGGCAGTGGCTTGCCGCATGCGCACCCGCGCGGGGAAGCCGGGGTTGTGCACATCAACGCGCAGGGAATCCCCGACCCGCCACCACTCGACGCGGACCCGCCAAGGATCTTCGGCTTTACCGTAGAGGATCGCGTTCGTGACCAGCTCGGAGATCATCCCGCGGTACGGACTCGGGCACGGGGTACAACGTCATCCGCCCGATGGATACGGGCTCGGAGCCCGAGCCATTGCGGCCGGCATCGGTATCGCTCATCCGCCTCGCTACTCCCTACCGGTGCCGTCGCAGTCCAGACAGCGCCGCTTCGACGTAGCACGAGCGCGACCAGCAGCCGCAGAGAGCGCCAGGGTGGAGCGGGAGCCCACATGCTTCCAACCCCGGCCCCGGCATCCACGACATACCGCGTGCGCCGTACGACCTGACCCCGCATGCCCCTGACCCACACTCGTGCCCCCTTCCAGTAAGTGGCCTTAGCCACTTACTGGATAGTGGCATTAGCCACCTCAACTAGCAAGCGGTTGAGGGGAGATGCGGCGAGTTTCTAGCCGATCGGGTAACCCTGCTCGAACGCCCAACGGCCGGGCGGGTACGTCGCTTCGGCGAATTCCAGAGGCCGATCCTGGAGGTCATAGACCACGTGATGCACGATCAACACCGCAGACCCAGAGCCCAACTGGAGGTCCGCAGCCTCCTCGTCGGTAGCGAGCCGAGCACACATCCGGTCCTCGGCGTAACTGCCCTGCCGTCCGGTCATGTTCTCGACGTACATGAGCGTGCCTTCCCGGATGCGGTCCGGGTCCATGAGCTTCGGCGCCCGCTCCCCCACCTCGGGAGCAAACCAGGACGTGGACAGGGTGATCGGCCCTGACTCGTTGTTCGTCACGCGCCGCCGGTGAACCGCACGCGTGCCAGCCGCCAGGTTCAGCGCCTCTGCAACATGCTCCGGAGCTTCGAGCAAGCCCGCCGAGGTGATCACTGCGTACTCACCTGGGGTGTAGATCTTGCCCGTCTGCTTGGCACGGCCGTAGAGCTCCCGGGCACGGCGATTCACGGCCAGGCCGCGCACGTACGTACCCGAGCCCTGGCGCTTCTCGACCAAGCTCTGATGGCTCAATGCCTCCAGAGCCCGCGCAGCCGTCGGCCGTGACACGCTCCAGTCGACCGCCAACTGTCGTTCCGACGGAACCTCGTCCCCCGGCCGCAAGTCCCCCCGCAGGATCTGATCGCGGATGTGGTGCGCGATCTGCAGGTACTTGGGCTGGGCCTCTTCAATCCGCGGCATCCAAACCCCTCCCTAAGTGGCTACTGCCAGTGGCCACTATAGAGTGAGTGGCAGGCCGGTAGCCCGTACGCTGACGCAGTGACGCGCTTGATCGTGGCAGCAGGAGGAGGGGGCGACGCTGTCGCCGCCGCAATGCTCGATGCCGCCCTGTACGGCGGCAAGAGCCCGGCAGTGATCCTCACCTACGCGTGGGATCGCCTCTTGATCGACCCGGTACCGGGCCCACGAGGACCGGCCAGCTTCGCCGGCCTCAGACCACTCACCCGAAGCGTCCAGGCCGTACCCGCAGATGCGAAGCCCATCGCTCCCGCGGGCTCAACACTCCCCCGACTTGCTGCCGAGCTGCCGCACACCCTTGCTCTCATCGACCCGCACCACGGCACCGAGGGCATCACCCGCCAACTCGAAGAACTCGTCGAGCACCTGGCCCCCGCTTCGATCGACCTCCTCGACGTCGGGGGCGACATCCTCGCCCAGGGCAACGAGCCAACGCTCCGCAGCCCACTCGCCGACGCACTCACGCTCGCAGCCTGCTGCCAAGTCAACGCACCCGTACGGCTCCTGGTCGCCGGCCCCGGCCTGGACGGCGAAGTCCCAGCCGACCAACTCCGCAACCTCATGGGGCCGCTCGTCCTAACCTTCACGGCCGACCACGTGGAGCCCATCAGTTCGGTACTGGAGTGGCACCCCTCCGAGGCCACAGCCATGCTCGCGGCCACAGCCCGAGGTGTCCGAGGCTTGTGCGAAGTCAGGGACGCGGGGCTACCGGTCCCGCTCACAGACGAGGGACCCACGGTCCATGAAGTGGATCTGGACGAAGCTCTCAGCCGGAACCAGCTCGCCCGCGCCATCCTCGCAACCGAGAGCCTTGAAGAGGCAGAGCAGCACAGCCGTGAGATCTGCGGATACTCCGAGATCGACTACGAGCGCAACAAAGCCGCATGGCTCGGCACCCAGCCGGAGCAACAGCTCGATGCTGGCGCCGTGCTGCACCAACTCGACCAGTTCGAGGCCGAAGCCCGCAGCCGCGGAGTCACCCATACGACTTTCCGCCGCATCACCGAGGCTCTCGGCCTGAGCGGTACGCAGCGCCTGGACCTCAGGGACCTATTGATCAGCAGTCGCCCGGAGCAGTACACGGCCCCGGTTTGGCGCATCCAGGAAGCCTGAGTAACAACTTTCTCTACGGTTTCAAGGCCCGCGCACGGCGCGGGCGCGCGCCGCCTATGCGGCGCGGCCTGCCTCCTGTCTCCGCCCCGGCTGGCCGCGCCCGGCGGCGCGCTAGCGGCAGCGGGCATGAAGCGGGAGACACACCCTCCGTGGGCGGTCGGCTCCACGGCTTTAGGCCAAGACCGGGAAGTTAGCCGGGGGACGTGGCGTGTCAAGGGCGGAGATGGGCTGGGTTGACGTGGCAACGGAGCCCCTGTCGGACTGTGAGTGTCGAAGTCGCAGTTCGAGGGAGCTCCGTTGTCT
>NZ_JBQQBW010000101.1:0-23298 GCF_052245415.1 Streptomyces sp. 8N706
CTCACCTGGAGAGTGCTTCTTTCCGTGCAGCCAACAGGACCCTAGACAAGTCCCATCGTTGCAGGTCAGGAGCACTCTCCGCTTATTTGATCAAGGCATGGACGAGCACGCTCATGAAAGCGCGAGGGTAGTGGTCACCCCGCTTGCCCATCGTGTCGTACCCAGGCCAACCGGCTGAAACGATGGTTCTTCCTGACAGGGCGTCCGATCGGCTTGGACACCTGAACCGCAACACCAAACTGACTACGGACACAGCGGGACCGTCCGGCTCCATCTACCGTGCGGTCAGCCTGGATCCGCCCGCGGTCAGTCGCCGCGCCGCCCTCCCCAGATTTTCGTCCTGGTGAAGTCTGCCCAGGCCCGTGAACAGCCACAAGATTCGCAAGTCGCCGAAAACCGGCCCCCAGAACAGGGGTTCACGCGGCCGATCTCGCCACGGCCGGTATGAAGGGATGGCGGGAGCTGCCGCAGGCTCTCAGGGGGGCGTACAGCGGCGCGTCAACTTCCCCTAACCACGTCGAGGTAAGTAAGCTCTCCCCATGTTGCCCTCAGACGATCAAGGGGACAGGCAGAAGGTTACCTTCAAGCTGCCAGCGTCCCTGAAAGCCGATCTCAAGATCCGCGCGGCAGAACTCCGCGTGGACATCCAAGACGCTGTGGCCGACGCAATGAGCGAGTGGAAGGCCGCCCCGCACGGGTTGGTTCCGCAGGTCGACACAGCGGGAGCACCGCCGTTCGCGACCTGGCTGAAGGAAGCGAGCCTTGCGCAGTTCAAGGCGGAGTGCAGCGACAGAGGTATCCCCTACGTGCAGGGGCTCGCGCAGGCCGTGACCCTCTGGCTGACCGCACACCCCTCTCCCCGTCATCAGCCGCTCGAGCGCACAACCCGCCGCCTCATCGTCTGCAACCAGAAAGGAGGTGTAGGGAAGACAGCGGTCACGGCCGGCCTTGGAGGCGCCTTCGCCGAGGAGGCCGAACTCGCCCGCCTTGCCGGCGGAGCCTTTCCTGGTGACGCCGAACTTGCCCGCCTTGCTGCGCTCCTAGTGGAGCGAGAGTCTGAGTCCGGAGCGCCGGCGCCCGTTGAGGCAGATGATGCGTATGAGGCCCCGCAGCTGCGGGTGCTGCTCGTGGACTATGACCCGCAGGGCCACCTGAGCAAGCAGCTTGGCGTCAAGCAGCTCCCCGCGAACGGCCCCAGCCTTGCGAAGTACATGTCTCGGCAGATCACCGGTGACATCCATGACCTCATCGTTCCCGTGGAAGACGAGCGCTTCGGCGGCCGCCTGGATCTCCTGCCTTCCTGCCAGGACGCCTTCCTGCTGGACGTCATGATCTCGACTGCCCGAAATAGGCAAGCAACCCTCGAGCACGCCCTCGAACCCCTTGAGGCTCACTACGACGTGATCATCATCGACTGCCCTCCGAGCCTGGGCATGGCGATGGATGCCGCGATCCATTACGGCCGGGAGCGGGACGGCGAGCGGGAAGGACAGTCCGGGATCGTCATCGTGGTGCAGGCGGAGGACTCGTCAGCCGACGCCTACACCATGCTCGTCGAGCAGATCGACGACGGCATGATCGACTGGCGAATCAAGACCACCTACCTCGGACTCGTGGTCAACCTCTACGACGCCCGCGACGGACACGTCGTCACCAGCTCCCTCAGCGAGTGGTACGCACTCGGAGAACCCCGCGTCATAGGAGTCATCCCCCGACGTAAGGAGCAGCGGGAAGCCGCGCGTGCACGCCGGCCGCTGCTCGCCTATGACCCGTCATGCGCCCAGTCACGCGTTATGCGGCAGATCGTCAAGGAGATCTTCTCTTGAGTCCCGAACGTCGAAAGACTGCGGCCGAGCGCACCGGGCCCAGCGCTGCATTCGGCTCCGCCCGAGCACCCCGCAGCACTCGCGGACAGATCATCGACTCCGTAGTGGGCGCTCCCCCGGCTTCCGTTTCGCCCGACCTCGTCGCCGAGAACCCGGAGAACCCCAGGCGGGAGTTCGACGAGGAGTATCTGGACAGCCTGGCTCGGAATATGCGGGAAGTCGGGCAGATCCAGACGGCTACCGTCATGACTCGCCTGGCCTTCCTTGTTGCGCACCCTGAGCACCAAGAGGCTGTTCCCACTGACCACGAGTACGTCGTCGTCGACGGCCACTGCCGACTCAGGGCAGCGCGCAAAGCTGGCATCGACCTGCGCATCACGGTCGACGACTCGTCGGCAGGCACCCGGGAAGACCTCCTCGCTGCGGCCCTCAGCGCGAATCACTTCCGAAAGGACCTGACGCCGATCGAAGAAGCCGAGGCCATCGAAGCCCTGGTGGCCTTCCACGGCAGTGCTGCCGCAGTCGTAACGGTGCTCGGCGGGGCGGTCAACGACTCTTGGATCTCCACCCGGCGCGCGCTCCTCAAACTGCCAGAGCCGATCCAGGAGCGCGTCGCAGCCAAGGAGGTGCCTATCGCGATCGCGCGTAAGGCGGGCACTCTCCCCCGTGAGGAGCAGACGGCTTTCGTCGAAGCCAAGATGGCAGAGCGCGCAGCTGAGCAGGCGCGCAAGCCGAAGCCAGTGAGGGGCCGCGCCGCCGCTGCGAACAAGAAGCAACAACTGCAGCACTCCCCCACTTCAGCAGCTCCAACCCCAACATTGCCCCCGCCAGAGACGTCGCCGAGCACAGCAGCGCCAACGGCGCACCAGAGCGTCCCGGAACCCCGCGTCGAGCTGCTGGCACCTGATCAGCCGGGCGCTCCGGTCGATTGGACGGACCCCGAAGCCGTCACGGCTGCCATCTTGCAGCGTTGCCCAGCCGAAGCAGTTCAGAAGATTGCCCAGGGTCTGCTCGAGGCCCTGTGAGGCTCTCGCGGTTTTACCGCGTAAAAGTCTGGCCGCAGGGCGGTCAGAGGCAGGTGGCACAGCCCTGGCTTTTACGCGGTAAAACTCGCCCCCAGCCGAGGCACAACGCCATGGCCCCTGAGCACCGGCCCGTCAAGGTGCCCCTGCTGCCACGCCCCTTGCCCGATCCACCCCACCCAGTGATCACTATCGCTGACGATGCGCGACGTACTTCGTCGAACGAGTAGCACGGGTGACCCATCGTGAGAGTGTGAACAAGATGACGCAGATGCTGGAGGGGCGGGGCATGACCAAGGGCAACTCACCAGTCCTGCTCACCCGAACGCACCGGATCCTCATCGGAGTCGTCGTCGCTGGCGCGGTCATCATCGCCGCAATCGGGTTTGCAGGCTCCTACGCAGCCGTCCGCGAGCTCGCGGAGAAGAAGGGCTTCGGCGACTTTTCGCTCGTCTTCCCCATTGGCATCGACGCCGGCATCTGCGTGCTCCTCGCCCTGGATCTGCTGCTGACGTGGTTGCGGATCCCGTTCCCGCTTCTGCGGCAGACGGCCTGGCTTTTGACCGCGGCCACGATCGCGTTCAACGGCGCCGCCTCCTGGCCAGACCCTCTCGGCGTCGGCATGCATGCCGTCATCCCGGTCCTGTTCGTCGTCGCGGTGGAGGCCGCCCGCCACGCAATCGGGCGGATCGCCGACATCACCGCCGACAAGCACATGGAAGGCGTGCGCCTCACCCGCTGGCTACTCTCCCCGCTGCCGACCTTCCTGCTCTGGCGGCGCATGAAGCTCTGGGAGATCCGCTCCTACGAACAGGCGATGAAGCTGGAGCAGCACCGCCTCGTCTACGAGGCGCAGCTGCAGGCGCAGTACGGGCGCCGCTGGCACCGCAAGGCACCCGTGGAGGCGCTCATGCCGCTGCGGCTCGCCCGGTACGGTGTGCCGCTCGCCCAGACCGCCCCGCATGTCCTGGAAGAGGCCGGACTGGACCTGAGCACCGCCGTGACCGTGGAGCGCGCCGACGACCAGGCCGCAGCCGAACCGGCGGCCGGCGCACACCAGCGGGCGCTGGACGCCAGCCAGAGTGAACCTGCCGGGCACGAGGACCGTCACAGCGAGACCCAACTGCTGAATACCGAGCCGGCCACCCTGCCGCAGGACGCTACCCAGGCCGGCCAGGCCGCTGCGGAGCCGGTGGCCGATGACCGCTCGGCCGCGGCCCACGAGGCCGGCCTCCGCCCCAGCCCGGCCGAGCTCGTTGAACGCCAGGCCGTCGCCGAACCGCACCCGTTCTTCGAGCCGTCCACACCGCAGACCTTCGCCGCGCCGCCGGTCCCGGTCGACGCCGAGCCGTACGTCCGTGAGCCGGTGCCAGCGCCGACGGCCGCGGTGGTTGACGAGCACAGGGCTGGCGGGGGAGTGCCGGAGCAGACGTCCCTGAATCTTCCCTCCGCTCGGCTGGCGGAGCCTGCTTCCGGCGAACCGACCGTCTGGGAGTCCACCGTCACGGACCCCGGAGCGGCGACCGCGAGGCTGCCCGAGCAGCAGGCCGACGAGCCGGACCTGGACCCCATACAGCAACAGATTGTGACCGTCGCCGAGTGGCTCGTTGAGGCGGAGGAAGCTGGAGAGAAGCTCTCCGGCGCTGAAGCCGCCCGCCGCCTCGGCCTGTCGCCGAAGACAGGACAACGGCGCGTGAACGCCGCAGTCGAGTACCTGGAGGAGCATCGCCGGCAGCAAGGCCGCGCACACCTCCGGTCCGTGCGGAGCTGACCGACCTCCTTCCGGCAGTGGCCGATGACCGACCCTGGTCATCGGCCACCGTCATGTCCGGGCCCGCCGGCCGTGACCGGTCCGTAGGGTGGCCGACGGTCGTGACCGATGGCCGATGGCCACGCGTGGCCGATCCGGCTGGCTCGTGACCGATGGCCGGTCCCGCCCTCGTCGGTCATCGGTCATGACCGATCCGCCGCCCATCGGCCACGCCTGCCCCGTGACCGATCTACCCCTCCCGCCTCCCTGACTTCGCCCCGCCGACAACAGGCTTGCCCACCCCTCATAGAGGTTTGCCGGGAGTTGCATCGACCGGTCACAGCAGGCTTGCCCGCCCCGCGGCGGGCTTGCCCAATCGGTCACCAAAGGCTTGCCCGGTACAGGGGCAAGCCCACCACCTGCTCTTTTAGGGCGCTGGGCAAGCCTTCGGGCAAGCCGGTCTGAGGAGAGTTCACGGCACGAGATCCGAAAGGAGACGTGCCGTGCTCTACGTACAGCACCCCGCCCACACCGCCGGCGGGATCTTTCACCGCCTGGATGCGGAGTGGGCAGCGCTGTGCGCTGACGCCGACGTCCAGGCCGCCGTGGCCGACTGGCTGGTGACCGATCGGCTGGCCGACGACGTCGCGGCCGTGGCCGATGGCGTGACCGATTCCTGGGTGCGCACCCTCGGCCCCGCGCAGCTGCTCGCCGCGCTCAGGCCCGGCAGTGGTGGCCTGACCGACGGGCTGACCGATGCTGTCCTGCGTGCCCTGCTGCTTCGTGCGGCCGGCCATGACCGATCGGCCACCCTCGCCGCCCGCATCGTCGTCCAGGCGATGATCCCGGCCGCCGTCCGGATGACCCGCGGCCAGGTCCGCCCCTTCGGCGGCCGCTCCTTCGACGACATCGGCCACATGACCGTCGTGGCTCTCTTCGAAGTGGCGCGCTCGGGCCTGATCCACACCCGGCCCGGCCGACCCGCCGCGAACCTCGCATTGGACACTCTGCGTTATGTCTGCGCCGAGCTCGCCGCCGACCGCGAAGAGCGCGGCGAGGATCTGGCCGCCGCTGAGGACCTGGCCGACAGCGAGCCCGGCCCGGCCGAGAGGGCCGTGGCGTGGGCGGTCCGCACTGCCGCGGCCGCCGTCGGCCTGACGACTGCCGGACCGGTCGGCGAGGCGGAAGCCACCAGTGCCCGCCTGGAGCTGCTCGAGCTGGTCCTGGACGCGATGGAAACCGGCACCCTCTCGCCCGCCGACGGCCGCGCCATCACCTGGCACTACACCACCGACCCCGTATCGGACGCCGCGGCCGCCGCCCGCGGCGGTACGACGGCCGGCGCGTGGCAGCGCCGCCGCTCGCGCGCCGTGGCCCGCCTCACGGCCTCGCTCCAGCTGAGGCCCGCGGCATGACCCCGACTTCTCCCCCGGCCACCGTCCGCTCGCTGCCACGACAGGAGATCCGTATGCCCCAGACCGTCAAGGCTCCCCTGGATGCCCACGAAGAGCGCGTCACCCGCGCCCAGCGTCTGCTGATCCAGCTGGGCGCCGCCCTGGTCTCGCAGCCCTTCGACACCCGAACCCATGACCGGCTGCGGGCCTTTCTCGCGGACGACGTCAATGACGTCCTCGCCTCGCTCGAGGCTCTGCAGCAGCGCCCGGAGGCCGAACTGCGCCGGCGGATCGCCGAACTCGTCGGCCACACCCTGCTGCCTGTGGGGGGTGCGGCATGAAGTCCGCGTGGACCCGCCGCCCGGCCAAGAGCGCTCCCGCGCAGCCGGCGGACACCGAGCCGCAAGACTGGGACATCGACGAGGGACCGCAGCATGTGGGCGGCTGGTCGACCGGTGCCCAGGCGAACACCTCCGCCGCGTTCCGCTGGGCAGCCTGGGGGCTGCTCGTCCTCGGCCCGCTACTGGGAGCTGCCGCCTACCTGTCGGTGCCGGCACAGGCAGGACCTGTGCAGAAGAGGGCGGCCCCCACCGCCCCGGCCGCCACCGGCGCCCAGGGCGCAGCTGGCTTCGCTCAGCTCTTTGTCGCCGCCTTCATCTCAGCCGGGGAAGGCGACCAGGACAAGCTCGCCGCCTACTACCCAGCAGCGACCAGCCTCCGCCTCGATGGTGATCCGGACCGGCGGCGCGGCGAGCAGCTCACCGTCGTGCGGCTGCGGCAGACACACCGCGGCGTCTGGTCGGTGACGGTGGCCGCCCGCATCACCGACACCGGGCCTTCCGCCCAGCCGTCCGGCGACGACCGCCCCGACAACAAGGACAACGCCACGGCAACGGCCGCCCAGGCCGTGCGGTACTTCCAGGTCCCCGTCGCCACCGCGCCCGCGGCCGGCGGGGCGAGCGGCTACACGGCTCTGGCCATGCCGGCCGAAGTCTCCGCCCCTGAGCGGATCAAGGCCCCTGCGCTCGTCTACGGGCCGATGCGGCCGGCGCTTCCCGCAGACCCGCGCACGCAGGCCGTCACCGAGTTTCTGAACGCCTACCTCACCGGCGCCGGCGAGCTCGACCGCTACCTCGCCCCTGGAACGAAGCTCGCTCCGGTCGCTCCGGCCCCCTACACGGGCATCGCCATCGACACCCTCGCCATCGAGGGCGAGAAGGGCACCGAGCCGGTGACCACCGTGCCCGACAACGGCACCACGCTCCGGCTGCTGGTCGCACTGCGCGCCACCGGCCACGACGAGGTCCGCGTCCCGCTCACCTACGCACTGACTCTCAAAGCCCGGGCCGGGCGGTGGGAGATCGCCAGCCTCGACGGCGCCCCCGCCCCTGGGCCCGTTACGTCCGGCACGCCTGGCCCCGGGACAACTGCCTCCACCGCGCCCACAGCCACACCCCTGAACAAGGAGCCGTCTCATGCATGAAACCGTCACGCTCGCCGCCGGCTGGATCCAGACCGGTACCGGCCTCGGCAACGACATCAAGGACCTGATCTTCAACGTTGCCATCCCCGTCCTGTGCGGGGCGTTCGTCGTCATCGTCGGGGTCAAGACCAAGGCGCCCGGTCCGACGATCATGGCCGTCATCTTCGCGGCGATCGTCTGGGGTGGCTCCGCGAACATGGACACCCTCAAAGACAAGACCACCGAGGACATCACCCAGTACGACGGCGGAGGCGGCGCCCCGATGGGTGGCGACCAGTGACCACGCACCTGGTCGAAGCGGCCGAAGCCGACAACGACCTGATCGGGCGTTGCTACACCAAGGCCCGGCGTGCCCCGCTGGTCCACGGCGTGATCCGGGACGTCAACGGCGGCCGCGGAATCCGCCTGCCGGGCGGCCCGTACACGCTCACCCAGCTCGCCGCGATCGTGGTTACCTTCGTGGCACTGATCCTGACCCGGGCCGTGTGGGGCGGGCACGGGCTGATGGACGTGGCGGTGTTGCTTGGCTGCCCGTTCGCCGCCGCCTTCCTGCTGCGGCACCTGCACATCGACGGCCGCAACCCGGCCGCCGCTCTGGTCAGTGTCGCTGTGATGATGACCGGCCCGCGGTGGGGACGGCTCCACGGCCGTCCCTTCCGCCCGGCCCGCCCCGCCCGCGGCGACACCCTCATCCGCGTTGCCAGCGACGGCGAACCGACCGCCCCCGACACAGCCCCGGCTGCGATACGGCCGGCCCTCGCCGCCCCTGCTGCCCGCACCGCGCGGCCGGCCCGGCCAGCGCCCCGTCGGGCACCGGCCACACCCGCCCCTCCCGCAGCTGCCGACGCCCCCGTGGCGTCCGGCGTGCAGGCCCTGCTCGCCCGCCGCGCTGCATCCGCCACCAACTGACCTGGAGGAGTGAGATGCGCCTGCCGATCCGGCACGTCGCCAACAACCTGGTGTTCACCACCCACGGCACCACCTGGGCCATCTGGCGCGTGGCCGCCGCCAACTACAGCCACGCCCCGGCGACCGCGAAGAAGCGCCGCCTTCAGGCGCTGGAATCGCTGTTCAAGTCCCTCACGGGCGAGCCAATGCTGATGTCGCTGTGCCCGCAGGTCGACCCGATCGCCGTGGTCCGCGCCATGGTGGCCGACGTCGACCTGAAGAAGTCGCCGCGCTACGAGCGGCTCGGCCACGCGGTGCTGGACCAGCTCGAGAACATGGAGCTGACCGGCCGCACCGACTGGCTGGCGATCCCGCTCCCGCCGCTGTCCCGCAAGGACGCCGCCCTGTCGGCCTTCGCCGCGGCCAAAGCCGAAGTCGCCCTGCAGCTCGGGCTGATGCCCGTCCCCATCACCGCCGGCGAGATCGCCGCGCGCACCGAGCAGGCCAAACGGATGCACGCCCAGTGGCCTACGGGCGTGACGATGCGGCCGGCCACCGAGGCCGAAATCCTGTGGATCTACGGCCACAGCGCGCGCCGGGGACTTGCGGAGCCGTTCCTGCCCGACGGCACCGAGCCGGCCGTGCGCGGCCGCGGCCGCACCGTCGCAGCTCTGGGAGATGTACTCCTCGCCGAGGGCGGCGCCGACTTCAACGAGCGACGGGGCGCCCCGGGCAACCCCTTCGAGCGGCGCTTCCTGCAGGTGTCCAGCGAGTGGGGCGACTCCTACCAGGCCTTGCTCGCCCTCTCGGAGATGCCGGAGGCCTTCGCCCTGCCCGGGGCGGCGTACCTGCAGCAGCTGGACGATCTGGCCTACCCGGTCGACTGGACCGCCCGCCTGGTCATCACCCAGGGAGCCAAGGCCGAGGCCAAGACACGCAAGCGCGCCCGCCACTTGAAGGCCCAGGCCGCGGAATACATGGGCGACCCGGCCGGCCCGCCCGCCGCACTCGCGAAGAACGAGGCCGACAACGACGAATACCGCGACCGGCTCACCGCGTCGGCGCGCGAGGTCGAGATCCGCGCCATGGTCACCCTCGCCGTCTGGGGCACCAACCCGGACGACGCCCAGGACCGAGCCGCTGCCCTCGCGGGTGACTTCGGCGCCACCGACTACACCTTCGCCCGCCCCGTGGGGGAGCAGACCAGCCTGTGGCACGCCATGCTCCCCGGATGCCGCACCCCGCGGGTGATGACCGGGTACGCCCAGTACCTGCTGGCCCGCGATTTCGCGATGGCCATGCCCTGGTGCGGCTCCCAGCTCGGAGATGAGCGCGGCGCACTGTTCGGCCTGCAGCTCGCCTCCGGCGGCGCCCGACCGGTCATGGTCGACCCCGCCCGCGGCCCCCGCGAAAACGCCTCAGCGAGCATGGCGTTCATCGGCGAGCTCGGCGCCGGCAAGTCCGTGGGGCTGAAGTCAGCGGTCTACAACGTGCTCGCCCGCGGCCACCAGCCCGGCAAGCCGGGCTCCCGCGGCCGCGCCGTGATCGTCGACCGCACCAAGGAAGAGGAGTGGGCGCGCTTCGCCAAGGCCTGTCCCGGCACCACCCAGGTCATCCGCATCGACCAGACGGCCGAGGTCTCCCTCGACCCGCTGCGCCTGTACGTCAAGGACAGCCCCAAGGTCGCGGCCCGCTTCTGCGAGTCCTTCCTGACGCTGCTGCTCGGCGTGAAGCCCATGGACCTGGAAGGAGTCGCGCTGTCCGAGGCGGTCCAGGCCGTCCTGGAACAGCCGGCCCCCTCCATGCGCGCCCTGGTCGACGAACTCACCACCCGCGGCGGTGAGGACACCGCCGCACGCAACCTGGCCCGCAAGCTCAAGGCCGTGGCGCGCAAGGACCTCGCTGCGGTGGTATTCGACGAGACGCTGCCGGTCGTCGACACCCGCCGCGCTGACTCCGTCGTCTTCCTCGTCAACTCCCTGGCCCTGCCGAAGAAGAGCGAACTGGCCAGTGAGCACCGCATCGAGCGCCTGGAGTTCGAGAAGGTACTCGGCCGCTCTTTGATGTACCTGATCGCCGCCGTGGCGCGCGAGACGGTCATGAAGGAGAAGGCCGAGTTCGGCGTCGCCGTCTTCGACGAGTGCTGGTGGCTCACCTCCAGTGATGAGGGCCTGGAGCTGCTGCTCGAGCTCATGCGGGACGGCCGTAAGCACAACTCGGCCGCGTATGTCGGATCGCACGACCCCTACGACATCGGGCCTGCCGACAGCGAGAAGGGCGCCATCATCCGCGGTCTCATCCCGCACCGCCTCCTGTTCCGCCAGACCACACGGTCTCTGGCCGCTCGGGGCCTGGAGTTCCTCGGCGTTGATGCCACCGACGCCGACCTGCTGGATCTGGTCACCGCCGGCCTGTCACCGATCGACCTGCCGGAAGAAGAGAAGGTGGCCCGCGCGGGGGAGTGCCTCTACCGCGATCTCGGCGGCCGCATCGGCCTGATGAAGGTGCTGATCCCCTTCGACCCGGCCGTGATGCGCGTCATCCACACCACTCCCAGCGACTACCGGGCCGCCGCATGACCACGCTGTTTCTGAATTGGCGGATGCGGCTGCGCATGCTGGGCGTCGCACGGCTGCGCCTGGCGCTGTTCATCGCCGCGCTCACCGCTACGACGTTCACGCTGCTCACTTCGCTGCCCGCGTACGCGGAACCCACCCCGGGCCCATCGCCCAGTGTCCCGGCGGCGGGCGGCCAGCGCACCCCGACGCCGGAAGAGATCGAGAAGATCGAGGAGATTCTGCACGAGCAAGCGGAGCAAGTTTCCAAAGCCGCGCAGGAGGAGTTGCTCGAGCAGCACAAGGAACGGCTGCGCAAGCTCCTTCCTGACGAGGGTGGCGTGCTGGGGGTCTTCAACGTCACCGACAAGAGTGGGCTGCCGATCAGCGCCTACACCGTGAAGTCCGATACCGGCGGCCTGCTCGACTGGGACCTGGGCATCCAGAACCTGCTCACCGAGCTGAACTTCATGATCACGAAATGGTTGATCGCGTTCGCCTGCTGGCTGATCGGCTGGTCGCTGTCCTTCGGCCTCGCCAAGCTCTTGCTGACGCCGGTGCTGTCGGTGGCCACCTCCCTGCACACCCGCGTGGTCCTGGAGATGGGGCTCCCCTCGCTCTTCCTCTCGGTGTGCGCGGTCATCTGCGTCGCCCGGATCTTCTTCGGTGACAAGGCCAAGGGCTGGGGCGACGCGGCACTCTCGCTCGTGCTTGCCGCGCTGACCACCACGCTGCTCGCCTCGCCCCCGCAGACGCTGATGGGGGAGGAGGACGGAGCGATCGCGATGGCCCGAGGTCTCTCCCTGGAGGTCGCCGACGTCATCCTGGACGCCAACCCTGCAGGCACTCAGGCCGACAACGGCGTGACCACCGAAGCCTCGTCCAGCAGTCTGGAGCGGCCGTTGACCGACGCGCTGACCGACGCCTTCGTGGTGAAGCCGGCCATGCTGCTGCAGTACGGCCGCGTCTTTGAGGGAAAGTGCGCGGCCGAGTATTCCGAAGCCAAGATCTCCCAGCTTGCTTTCGACCGCGCAGTCTCGGCCCGAACAGAGACGCTCAAGAAGGCCTTCACCGGCATGGCCGACTACATCGACCCCACCGGCAGCGTTTCGACCTTGCACAACACACATGTCGAGATGGCCACTCAGTGGGTGGTTGAACACTTCGGCCCTGACCCCATGGGGGGCTTCGAGAAGAAGTGTGTCCCCGGCGACGTGACAGCAGCGAAGCAGGCGTCCCTGGACAAGCTCGGCGGCGGCCTCTTCCTCCTTGTCGCGGCCGTCATCGTCACCGTCCTCATCGCTGGCCTGGCCGGAGGATTCCTCATAGCGCAATGCCGCATTGCATGGGACGCGATTCGCGGTGAACCGGCCCTCGTAGTCGGCACCATCCCCGGCGCAGGCCGCGCGTTCCTGTGGGACTGGGCAGCCTCCGTGCTGCGCTCACTCGGGCAGATGCTCACCAGTGTGATCGCGCTCGCGGCCTTCATCGTCGTGATCCAGGCTGTCCTTGACCCAGTGCAACAGGACTGGGGCCGTGAACTCACCCTGCGATTCCTGTGCGTCGACATCGTGTGCATCGCAGCCGTAAAGAAGCGCAAGCAACTCGCCGCACGGTCCAAACAGGCCGCAGCCAACTTCCGCGCGAAGATGTCGAGCAGCCGTATCGGCGGCACGAATGGCAGCGCCTTCACCCCACCGGCCTCTGAAGCGGTCGCCAAACGTCCCCGCATCGCCCGCGCTGCCGCTCGCGGCCTGGTGCGAACCGGGATGGTCGGGGTCTCACTCGCTCAGGGCAACCCCCTCGCCGCGATCGGCTACGCAATGCCAAGAACTGTCGGCGCCACCGCCTTGATGTCCCGCATCCACTACGGGCGCCGCCGGGGCCGCCGACGGTCTCCGGCCCGCCCGGCCGGCCGTCCAGCACCGCGCCCCGGCAGCCCGGGCAGCGCGCAGCCGCAGGCCCACCGCACCACCTCACCTCGGCCGACGATGCCGCCGCGTCCCACCCGCGCGCCACGACCTGGTCCGCCACCGCGCCCGACCCATCGCCCCGGGACCCAGCCCGCGCGAAGGACCAACACCCAAGGCGGTAGCGGGCCGCGCACCGTCGCCAACCAGCGCGCCGGTCAACGGCACAGGCCACGTCATCCGGCCCCGCCCCCACCTGCGGTCTCTCCGCGCCAGCAGCAGCTGCGGCAACGCCTGGACCGCGGCACCCGACGCACCCCGCCACGGGGCGGCTCGTGACCAAGTGCAAGAAATGGCTGGCCGGCGGATCCGGGCTGATGGTGCTTGCGGTCATCCTGATGTCGGCGATCGCCGCGCATGTCCTGGCCATCGCCGAGCAGGACGCCGAGGCTGCCGCACGGGCCCGTGCTCTTTGCACAACCGGGGGGACTTCAGAGCCGGATGTGGACACCGCGCAGGTGTCCCGGCAGGTGGAAGCCATCCTCGCCGGCAGCACCACGGAGATTAAAGTGCCTGGCCTGCCCTCACCCGCGGAACAGGTCCCCAACGCGAAAGTGGTTGTGGCGACCGGCGTCCAGATGAAGATCTCGGCCCGGGGACAGGTCATCGCGCTGGCCACCGCGCTCCAGGAATCGGGATTACGCAACATCGCCCACGGCGACCGCGACTCCCTCGGACTGTTCCAGCAGCGGCCATCCCAGGGCTGGGGCACCCGCCAGCAGATCCTCGATCCCGTGTACGCCAGCACAAAGTTCTACAAGGCGCTGAAGTCCGTGGACGGGTGGGAACAGATGCCAGTCACCGTCGCAGCCCAGAAAGTGCAGAAGTCGGGACGCCCCAATGCCTATGCCAAGCATGAATCGCTGGCAACCGCCCTTCAGCAGGCCATCGCACCAACTCTCGGGGCTGCGGCCGCCGGCCCGGCACCCGCCGGCGGCCTGCCAGCCGGTGGCTGCGTCACCCAGGCCGGCAGCGACTACGGCACCATTTCCCCAGGACAGCTCCCGGACGGCTACGTGATCCCAGCCGGCGCCCCGCCGGCCGCACGCGCCGCGATCCGCTGGGCTCTCGGCCAGCTCGGCACCCCCTACCAGTGGGGCGGCACCTGCACCGACCCCCACGGCAGCAAACCGCGCGACCGGTGCGACTGCTCCTCCCTGATGCAGCGCGCGTACGGCGTGGCCGGCATCGAGATCTCGCGCACCACGTACACCCAGGTCAACGATGGACGCACGGTGCCGACCAACGCACTTCAACCAGGCGACCTGCTCTTCACCAGGGGCAGCGCTGCTCGGCCCGAGCACGTGTCCATGTTCATCGGAGACGGCCTGGTCGTGCACGCGCCACGTCCTGGACGCGTCGTTGAAGTCACCGAGGTCGCGCATCTCGGCCCCTTGCTGGCGGCTCGACGAGTCACATGACGGCACCTGAGTGAAGCTCCGCCATCTGAAGTGGCTGGTCAGCGGGGTGGCGTGCCCTCGTTTCGGGGTGCTCGTGCTGGTCGTGGGCGGCAGCCTGTGTTGTAGATCGTCCGGCGGGGTGGTTTTGCCGATGAGTTCACTGTCCTCGAACGGTCTACCCAGCGACACGACCGTTCTCGACAGGAGTGCCATGTCCACCATCCAGCCAGTGATCGTGACTGCCGACCAGGACGTTCTGCTCGGCTTCTATACGAAATTGTTCGGCGCTGAGGAGATCTTCCGGGTACCGGCGGAAGGCCCGGCCTTCTACCTCGGCTTGCGCATCGGCGACACCGACCTCGGGCTGGTGGCCAAGGCGAACCCGGGGACTGGGGCGGCACCGCGGATCCTGCTCAGCATCGGTGTCGACGACGTCGACGAGACGCTCGGCCGGGTGGAGGCGCTGGGCGGCTCGGTCCGCAGCGGCCCCAACGACATGCCGTGGGGACAGCGCGTCGCCCACATCCAGGACCCCGACGGCAACCCGGTGAACCTCACTCAGCCGATCCCGGCCCGGTGACGCTGTTCCGCGGTGCTTGTGCTGATCGTGGGCTACCTGCGGTAGAGATCAATTGTCGGTAGTGGCCTCGATGTTCGTCAGGACGAGCAGCACCAGCGATCTGGGCGCTTGACAGCCGGTCAGCCGTCAGCGGTGATTGGACTGCAAACGGCTTCGAGGGGGTGCTGTGGAGCTCGGCTCTGTGATCATCGCGGTGGCAGGTGTGGCTGGAACACTGGGGGGATCGTTCCTTACCCAACGTGCCTCTGAACGGGCAAAACGTCGGGAGATAGAGCTGGTTCGGGACCACGAGGAGGTCCGCGAGAACCTACTTCTCCGACGCACTTGCTACGTGGAGCTCAATCGGGATGCACGTCAGTTCACCACGGCGCTCAACCAGCATCTGCATGTCATGCGAGAACGCAGTGTTGAGGAGAACGACAGGAAGGCACTCGATGACGCAAAAAGAGCCCATCGCGACAGTCACTCCGAAGCGCAGATGATCGCCCCTGACGACGTGCTCGTACGTGCGAGTGAGGTTAACAAAGCCCTGAACAAGGTCTACGGCCAGGTCAAACGCCTTGAGCGAGAAGAGCCCGAACCTGGGGAGACGATGGCCACGGCCGTCCGGGTCCAGGCGGAGATCTGGGACCTGCTCCGGGCCTTGAGGACCGAGATGCGCCATGACCTCGGGGTGGCCCCCAAAGAGTGACGATGCGTCGATGGATCTCCCACCCAGCTGGCCGACCCTCGAAGCAGACGTTAAATCACACGCTCATAGATGGCACGAACGGCTACCCACGAACGCCATGGCGGCAGAGGGCGCACAACGGCGCCCGGGGAAGAAGGACCGGTCCGCGATGCCGGAACACGTCAACGCCGTGATGGCGTACGTGCCAGCGGCAGTCGGCTTTGTAGACGATGACCTCGATCTCCCTCTGCCCTGACCCGGACTTCGACGAGCGGATCCAGGCGCTGGCCACTAATCCAGCGGGATCGCGGCCAACCTGCCGACGTTCCGCCGCGCCGCTACCGGAGCGGAAGCCGGCGCAGCGGCCGCCGACTCGGACCACGACTCCGGTCGGCGCGGGCAGCTGGGGCGGCCGTCGGTCCAGCATGTGACAAGAGCCTTACGTAAAAGGAAAGCAATGTCTCGCGGTCGGTGTCTGAATCGGTCTTCCGGCCTGACTTGGTCCAGGTGAAGGGAGTTTTCCCCGCATAGACCAGGAGGCCACCGTGCAGGACACCGCACCGCTCCGTACGAATGCTCAGCGCCCAGCATGAACATTGCCGACCTGCCGGGCGGCCAGGTGCTCGTCGGTGCCGGCGACTGGGTCACCGCCCCGTACTCGGCCGCCGCCTCATCCGTCCTCCTCACCATCTGGGTTTGGGTGGCTTGGCGGCGCGCCCGTCTCGTACGGGCCGCCCTTGCCGACCGTGTCCTCGTCGAAGTTGTCCCTACCAGCACATTCGACCCGAGTGAAGGTGAAGTTGGCCGGTGGGCGCGCCAGCTCGGCCGGGTCCACCACGCCGCTGGCAGCGTCCCGGCCCGCGGCTCGGCCGCCCGGCTGCGCTACAGCGCCGAGGACGGCAAGATGCGCTGCTTCCTCGGGGGCCCGGCCACCGCGGCCGCCGTCCTTGCTATGCCAGGCTTCGCCGAGGTCGAAGTCCGTGCCCAGCGCGCCCAGAAGGACATCCAGCCGGTCCGCTTCCCCACGCAGCGCGAGGGGGCGAAGTGACCGCCACCGTCGATTTCACCAAGCCCGCCATCGGCCCGCGGCCGGCCCGCTACGTGCAGCGCGTCGAGCTGACCCTGGCCCTGCCCGACCAGAAGCCGCTCGCCTCCCTCGGCCTCACTCCCGACCCGCTCCAGCAGCTGGCAGCCGCCATGGCCTCGGTACGCACCGAGGCCGGAGAGCGGGCCGACGTCGTCCTCGACCTGGTCCCCATCCGCGAACGTCTGCTCGCCCGCCGCCGACGTCGGCTGCTCGCACGGTCCAAGCGCCGCGGCCCCTCCGCGTATGGCGAGCGCCTGACCGGCGGCCTGGCCGGGGGAGGGGCGTGGGGCTCGGTCACCGCAGCCTGGTCCGGCGGCAAGACGGCCAACGGCCGCGGGGAGCGGCTGCCCCGTATGACCGACCTGCGCGACGGGGTCGGCAAGTTCGACCCGGCGGCCGGCGCGGTGTTCGCCGTGCAGCTGCTGCTGCGGACCGAGGCCAGCCACCCGCAGGCCGCCCTGGCCCGCATGAACCAGCTGCTCGCCGCCTTCGCCGCCACCTCCGGCGAGAATTACCTCAAGCCTCGCCGGCCACGCACCCGCTGGCGGATTGCCTCCTTTGACAAGCGGTTCTCCACCGGAGAGTTCGCCCCCCGCAAGCGGCAGTGGATGACCGTGCCCGAGCTCGCAGGCTTCCTCAAGCCGCCCACGGTCAAGTGCCATGCCTCCAGCGTGGTGCGCTCCGGCGGCCTGGTCCCGCCGGCGCCCTCGGACCTGCCCGTCTACACCGGCCAGCGGGACCTGGTGCCGCTCGGCGCCGTCATCTACTCCGACGGACGCGAGCGAATCGGCGCGGCCCGGGTGAAAGACCTGCTCTTCGGCCTGCAGCTGGGCAAGTCCGGCCACGGCAAGACCGAGGCCGCGCTGGTGCAGTGCATCGCGATGGCGCACTCCGGGTACGGCACCTGGTTCCTGGACCCGCACGGCGAAGGCTGGGCCCGGGCGAAGCCGTACCTGGCCCACCCCCAGATCGCCGCACGTGTGTGGGAGATCAACCTGGCCAAGTCGGCCCCGGACCAGCTGGTCGTCTCCTGGAATCCGCTGTCCATGGAAGACCGGACCCTCAGCGACGTCCAGGACGTCGTCCGCTCAGTGACCGAGGGCATCGCTGCCGCCCAGGACTGGGGCGACAACGCACCGCGCGCCCGTACGATCCTCGCCCGCGCGGCCCAGGCCCTGGCTCTGCTCAACCTGCAGGCCGTCAAGGCCGGCGAGCCGGACGCCCAGTGCACCCTCTTCCAGCTGCGGACCTGGCTGACCGATGAGGACTGGCGCGAGGCTCTGCTGCCCAAACTGCCGCAGCGGGTGCGGGACTACTGGGAGAAGACCTTTCCCCGGTTGGCCTCGGATGCGGTGCCGACCGTCACGTACGTCGTGGACCGGCTCGACACCTCGCAGTCGCTGCAGGCCTTCTTCGGCAGCCCGCGTTCCGCGTACGACATCAGGAAGGCGATGGACACCGCCCGCGTCGTATTCGTCTGCCCGTCTGGCAGCGAAAGCGACGCGCTGGTCAGCTGCCTGCTCATTCACGATCTGCACCGCGCCGGCCTGTCCCGGCAGGACACCCCGCGCGAGCAGCGCGCCACCTTCTGGGCCTGGGGCGATGAGCTCACCGCCCTGGACGCCTCCAGCAAAGGCTTCCTCGCTGCCATCGCCGAGCAGCTGCGCAAGTACGAGGTCAGGTTCATCGGCATGACGCAGATGGCACTGCGACTGAGCGCGATCACCCGGCAGTCCCTGCTGCAGAACCAGTCCCTGCTGTCCACCTGCGCTGCCGACTTCGACGAGGCCGCCTTCGTTGCCAGGAGATGGAACGGCCACGTCACCGCCGAGACCATCACCGAGCTCCCGAAATACCACTACGTGATGTCGATCAACCTGAACGGGAAGCCGACCAAGCCGTTCCGGGTCCGCGGCCTGCCGGTAGAGGAACTCTTCGCCCACTACGACAACCCGGACGGCGTGCCCGAGCTGGACAAGGCGATCGACACCAACCTCCGGCGTCGCAGCGTCAGCGAGATCCTCGCCGAGCTCGAGGACCTGAACGCGGTCGTCCTCGCCCACCACACCGGCCGCCGGCCTGGCCCGAACGGCTCCGGCGATCCCACCACCCTCATCGACTGAAACGGAGAGCACCGCGATGCCGTACCCGCACACCGGTCCTACCGGGCTCGGACGAATCGCCCAGCAGGCAACCCAGGTCCTTTACCAGCACCGACTGGTCTCCACACGGCAGCTGCACCAGCTCATCACCCCCCACCACACCCGCACCGAGTACCTGCGCCGCCAGCTCCACACACTGCGCGAGACAGGCCTGGCCGACACTGTCGGCCGACGCATCTCCGGTCAGACCGAACTGCTGTGGTGGCTCACCGAGAAGGGCGCCCACGCCGTCGAATCGGTCGGCCTGCTACCGCAGCGCCCGTACCGCATGAGCCCGGAAGCGGCCCTCGGCCCGCTGCAGGAACACACCCTCGCCACCGTGGAGACGGGCCTGGCGTTCGTCGACTGGGCCCGGCGTCTCGGCCACGAATGCGGCCCGCTCGATTGGTCACCCGAGACCGCGCACTACTACCGCGACGATTCCCGACCCGGCGAGGAACTCAGCCTCGTCCCGGACGCCGTCCTCAACTACGTCCACACCGATAACAAGGCCAAGCAGCGCACCCTGCTCACATTCTTCATCGAGGTCGACCGGACCCAGATGACCGTCGCTCGCCTCGCGCAGAAGCTGCACGCCTACGCCGTCTACCATGAGTTCACCCCGCAACCGGCGGCCGCCCGTGGCTCCAAGTCCGTACGGCGAACCGCCACGACGCCAGCCTGGCGTTACCGGTACCCGGCCTTTCCACGCCTGCTCATGGTTCTCACCGGCGCCTCCGAGCCTCGCCTGGCCCGGCGCATCGCGGATCTGCGCAGTCTCGCCGCAAGTGACCCTGTGCTCACCAACACGCCACTCCGGGCCGGGGCCACCACCCTGGAACAGCTCCGCAACCGCGGCCCCTTCGAGCCTGTCTTCACGCCGGTTTTGGGCCCGGCCCACCCCATGGACTCCTGGCTGCGCCCGACCAGTGCCGCAGCCTGAACCAGGAGGTCGTCATGCTCTTCAGTCGCTTCAGGAACTCCGCAGTGACGCCGGTCAAGGCGTCGGCAGAGCAGCCCCGGGCCTGCCAGGAACTCGGCGGCATTACGCAGCCCTTCTCTCCGCTGGTTAGCGAGCTGCTCGCCTTGTACTGCCACACTCGCCCGCTCCGCGTGCTGTCGAAAGCCGAACAATGCCCCGAGGAATACCAGATGCTCGCCCGTCAGGTGATCCAGTGCCTGCTGGAGGGCTGGATCACCCAAAGCCAAGGCGTCGGCACCGTAGACGATCTCCTAGTCCAGCCGCGTGCCTCGCCACCTGGCAGCCTCCCGGGAGGTCGGAGGGCTCCGAGCCCGCACAATGGGGGGAGAGCAGGTGTGCATCCCTAATATCTGACCGACAGGCTCCTTCAGATGCTCTTGCTCGTGGTTAAGCTCGGACCGTGGCCAGGGGCGCTGCCCCTGGACCCCGCCGGGGCCAGCCCCGGAACCCCGCCAGCGCCTAGGCCGCGCTGGACCGGCCGTGCCGAGGGGCTACTCGCCCCTCAGACTCCCTCGCCAGCGCCTTGGATGCGCTGGACCATCCCCCCCACATGCCCTGCGCTGCCTCCTGACGTCGGCCGCGCACCGGTCGGGCGCAGAGCGCCCTTCCTGGGCAAGCGGGCCCGACTCGCTCACACGGCTCACCCTGGTCAGAGACTGGCCCCTACTGCCGTCCCTCGCCGGCATCGTGCGAGTCGGACCTGTGCGGATGCCTTGTGTCCGGCCCGCCTGAAGACAGAACCACGCGCATATACGGACGTTCAGATACATCCGGCAGTGAGACGGGTAATACACGTGCAGGTGTGACGCAACGCCATAGGTGCAGGCAGGTCTTCTATTACAAGAGCTCCTCGGCCCAGCGCAGGTGCTGACCTGCAGTTTCGCCGGACGGATGTTGTCGGCCAGGACACGTTTCGACGCCCAAGATGTTAATGGCGCGATCACATTCGGCCTGATAAAACAAGCAGTGCTTGATTCTTGATACCGCGGTGCGCGTCGCGCATTGCCGCAGGTCAGGAGATTCCGGGGGTGCGCTGACGGCGGCCCTGTAGACCTCGGGGGAGCGACAGGATGTGCCACGATGGCGACAACGTAAATCAACCTCTGCTTGAGTTATGGCGTCGCAGCACGCGAAAAATCAAGCAGTAGTTGATTCTCTGTGCGTGGTGGACTCGCAGCTCCCCGAAGGGCGTTGGTCCGGCGCGCCCCGGCGCAAAAAGACAAGCCCTGCTTGACTTTTCGGATAGTGTCAGGACCGCCTGAGTAAGAGGAGGTCCATGTGACATCAGATCCACCAGCCCGACGACGAACCGGCAGGCCACGCATCGTTCCGTCCCACGCGACTGACGACGCCGCGTTCGACGACATTCTCAACGTCCTCGGAAGGCAGCTCGGCGAGGTCGCCCAGACAGACGACCCCCGCGGGCGCCGTAAGCTCAAAGGGGTCACCTTTGAGTACGAGAGCGACGCACGCGGTGTCCACAACATGGCGGGCAACGCCGGCTACAGCCTCGCCAGCAACTGGTTCACCCAACTGCTAGCCCAGCTGGCCGTCGCCAACTCCATCACGAAGTCACAGCTGTGCGTCTTCCTGTTCGTTGCAGGCGGACAAGTCCCCGGCACCGGAATCGCTCAGTACACCCAGCAGGAGATCACCGACGGCCTGAACCGTCTTGCAGCCCAGAAGAAGAGCGGCAAGAAGATCACCAGATCCACCGTGAACCGCTCCATCAAGGCCCTCTGCGGCTACAAATGGGTGGAACGCGTCGGAAACGGCAAGGTCCGCCTCAACCCCACGCTGTGGTTCCAGGGCAACAGCACAGCCCAGCACGACGTCCTCGCTGAGATCGCAGACGAGCACGAACACGACCCGACAGCCTTCCCGTACGCCATCGGTCCCGAGACCCCACATCAAGAGGAGTTCGACTTTGGCCAGGACGCGTACAGCAGGCAGGAGCGCACCGGGTGATACGCCGGGTACACAGCTGTCCGGGGGCGAGACAAGGAGGGCGTACTGATGGCTGAGGTCATGTCTCCAATTTGCTCGGAGCGCATCTGGGCGCTGCCGATCTCCGGAGCGGCGGTCAAGTTTCTCCAGTACCTGATCCACCGCTCCGACTTCGGCGGCCACCTGCCGGTGCGCCAGAAGGACATGGCGAGGGAGTACAACATCACCCCGCAGGCAGTCAGCAACCTGATGGCGCCTCTGTGCGACCTCAATATCGTCCTCCGGCCACGGAACGATGGCCGGCGAGGCAACAGCTACCGCCTCCACCCCCTGGTTGCGAAATACGCGACCCCTGAGGACATGGAAGCCGCGTTCCGGCACACGCTGAAGAGCATCAAGGCGGGAGAGCTGCCCAACTTGAAGATGCCGTCGTACGTGTCCGTTCCCCCCGCGAGCGGCAAACCCCAGCTAGAGGTGGCCTAGCGTACGAAGAACAGGGGCCCCGCCAGAAACTGGCGGGGCCCCTGTGCCTGAGTAAGATGTTCAACCCTCACTATACCTGGAGCCAGCTGAACCGCGAGCCGGAGTCCTAGCCCGCCGTCGTCGACACGCCGACACAGGTTCAAGGGGCGAAGCCGCGTGAACCTCAGTCCGCCTGGTCGCGGAGGACGCCGGATCCTTAGTGCTGCCCGGCGGATCATGTGACTACTAGGCTGCGACGATGGACCGAGTAACCGATGTGCCCGAGAGTCTCGTCCAGTCTGCAGATCCGGCCCGGGTGAATGACTACGACAGCTTCGCCGAGGCGTACTCGGCGGAGACCGAGAACAACCTCGTGAACGCGTACTACGAGCGGCCCGGGATGGTAGCCCTCGCCGGAGACGTGGCCGACCGTCGGATCCTGGACGCCGGCTGTGGCTCAGGCTCCCTGTCCGCTGCACTGCGCGACCGCGGTGCGCTCGTCACAGGCATCGACGCCAGCGCCGGGATGCTGGCGCTGGCCAGGCGGCGGCTGGGTGACGACGCGGACCTGCACGTGGTCGACCTGAGCGACCGTCTGCCGTTCGCCGACGGTGCGTTCGACGACGTGGTCGCATCGCTGGTGCTGCACTACCTGGAGGACTGGGGGCCGACGCTGGCCGAGATACGGCGAGTGCTCAGGCCCGGCGGCCGGCTGATCGCGTCGGTGGACCACCCTTTCGTGGCCTACACGATCCAGGATCCTCGGCCTGACTACTTTGCGACCACCAGCTATACCTTCGACTGGACGTTCAACGGGCAGTCCGTCCCGATGAGGTTCTGGCGCAGGCCGTTGCACGCGATGACTGATGCCTTCACCACCGCCGGCTTCCGTCTTTCCGTCATCAGCGAGCCGCAGCCCGACCCGGCCGCCCGTGAACTGTTCCCCAACGGCTTCCATGACCTCTCGACCAAAACCAGCTTCCTATTCTTCGTCGTCGAGGCCGTCGGGAGTGCCTGACTTGTTGAATCGACCGCAGGCGCTCGGTCTGCAGCCGTAGCGTCCAGGGTGCCGGTCGGCACGGGCTCGTGTAGTGTCTTGCCGCCCTGCGGGCTGGCTCATGATTAGCGTGCCGCCGCTGTC
>NZ_JBQQBW010000102.1:0-23195 GCF_052245415.1 Streptomyces sp. 8N706
GCGCCCCTGTCCGGGCCCCTGCGCGGGCCGGAGTTCTCCTCCTACGCCCCCGATGACGTCGGCTGGCTGCTCCAGGACTTCTAACGGGTCGAGCTCGAGGCCCCGACCGAGGAGCGCGAGGAGGCCATCCAGCGCGGCGGTGCGCACTACGCCGAGTCGCTGCCCGTCGAGTACCAGCCCAGTGACGAGTACCAGAAGCTGTTCCGGGCGGCGCTCGACACCTCCGCCGTGCGGATCGCCCGCGCCCTCGGCGCCGTCACCGAGCTCGTCCTGGCCGAGCGCGGCGCAGGGGCGAGCCCGGGGCCGGGGGGCTCGGACGCTCCGGCGCGTTCGAGTGCCTCCGGTGGCCCGGGCAGCCGGGGCGGCTCGGGCGGCCAGGTCAGCCCGGGCAGCTCGGCCGGGCCGGGCCTACCGGGCAGTCCGCGGTACTCGGGGCGCCGTCCCGTGCTCGTCTCCCTCGCCCGCGCGGGCACCCCTGTCGGCGTTCTCATGCGCCGCTGGGCCCGGCACGCGCACGGGCTGGACCTTCCGCACTACGCCATCTCCATCGTCCGCGGCCGCGGCATCGACACCACCGCCCTGCGCTGGCTCGCGGAGCGCCACGACCCGGCCGATGTCGTCTTCATCGACGGCTGGACGGGCAAGGGCGCGATCACCCGCGAGCTGGCGCAGGCCGTCAGGCCCTTCCCCGGCTTCGACCCGGAGATCGCGGTGCTCGCCGACCCGGGCCGCTGCGTCCGCACGTACGGCACCCGTGAGGACTTCCTCATCCCCTCGGCGTGCCTCAACTCCACGGTCTCCGGCCTGGTGTCGCGGACCGTGCTGCGTGCCGACCTCGTCGGTCCGGACGACTTCCACGGCGCGAAGTTCTACCGCGAACTGGCCGGATCCGATGTCTCGGGCCTCTTCCTCGACACCATCGCCGCCCGCTTCGACGAGGTCGCGTACGAGGCCGCCCTGGATGCCAAGGAGCTCCTGGCCGCCGACCGTACGCCCACGTGGGAGGGCTGGGCAGCCGTCGAACGGATCAGCGAGGAGTACGGCATCCACGACGTGAACCTCGTCAAGCCGGGCGTCGGCGAGACGACGCGCGTGCTGCTGCGCCGCGTCCCCTGGCGGATCCTGGCCCAGCGCGGCGCGGGAGCCGACCTCGACCACGTACGGTTGCTCGCGGAGCAGCGCGGCGTACCGGTCGAGGAGGTCGACGGCCTGCCGTACACCTGCGTCGGCCTGATCCACCCCCGCTACACGCGCGGGGCGACGGGTGCCGACGGGAAGGCGGTGAGCGCGCCGTGACGACGATGGTGGGGAGCGCTGTGACGAGGACTCTGGTCGCCAGTGACCTGGACCGCACGCTCATCTACTCCGCGGCCGCCCTCGCCCTGTCCATGCCGGACGCGATGGCACCGCGGCTGCTCTGCGTCGAGCTGTACGAGCGCAGGCCCCTCTCGTACATGACCGAGACGGCCGCCGGCCTTCTCACCGAGCTGGCACGTGCGACGGTGTTCGTCCCCACGACCACCCGCACCCGAGAGCAGTACGGCCGTATCCGCCTCCCCGGCCCCGCCGCGCGCTTCGCCATCTGCGCGAACGGCGGGCACATCCTCGTGGACGGCGAGTCCGACCCCGACTGGCAGGCCCAGGTCCGCGACACGTTGGAGGCGGGCTGCGCCCCGCTCGCCGCGGTCCGTGAACACCTGCTGCGCTCCGCCGACCCGGCCTGGCTCCTCAAGGAACGCGTGGCCGAGGACCTCTTCGCCTATCTCGTCGTCGACCGGCCGCAGCTCCCCGACACCTGGGTGAAGGAGCTCGCCCGCTGGGCCGACGGCCAGGGCTGGACCGTCTCCCTCCAGGGCCGCAAGATCTACGCGGTCCCGAAGCCGCTCACCAAGAGCGCGGCCGTCGCGGAGGTCGCGCGGCGCACCGGTGCCACCGAGATCCTCACGGCGGGCGACTCGCTCCTCGACGCGGATCTGCTGCTGGCGGGGGACCGGGGCTGGCGGCCGGGCCATGGCGAACTGGCCGACACCGGCTGGCTGGCGCCGCGTGTCAGCGCGCTGTCCGAGATGGGCGTGGCGGCGGGTGAGGAGATCCTGCGCGCCGTGCTGCGTGCCGTGGCTGCTGGGTGAGTCTGCGGGTCGGTGCAGGGTGTGGCGGGGGCGGCCGGGCGTGTTGCTCGGCGTGTGCGGGTGATTCGGCGGGTCGGGTGCGTGCCCGCGCGGGTGATGGGCGGGCGTGGTGCATGTCTGTGCCGGGCGATTCGGCGGGTGGTGGTGCGCGTCGTGGGCCCGCTGGGCGTGGGTGCATGTCGTGCGCCGGGTGGGCCGGGTGCGCCGACGAGTGGTGTGCTGCGCGTCGTGGGCCCGGTGGGGCGGTGAGTCGTGCTGCGCGTCGTGGCCCGGTGAGCCAGCATGAGAAGCATGGCGGAGATCAAGTGGACGCCGCTCACCCGTGAGCTCTACGCGTACGTACTGGCGCACAACCCGCCGCTGGACCCCGTACAGCGTGAGGTCGTCGAGACGACGCACGCGAAGCTACCGCAGGCCGCCGGCATGCAGGTCGCGGAGGAGCAGGCGCCGCTGCTGGCCTTCCTGGTACGGCTGACCGGCGCTCGCCGCATCGTCGAAGTCGGCACCTTCACGGGCCTGTCGGCGCTCTCCATGGCGGAGGCGCTGCCCGCCGACGGCCGGCTGATCACCTGCGACATCAGCGAGGAGTGGACGGCGTACGGCCGCGAGGCGTGGGCCAAGGCCGGGGTCGCGGACCGGATCGAGCTACGGATCGGCCCGGCGCTGGACACGCTGGGCGCGATGCCCACGGAGCCGGCCATCGACATGGCGTTCCTGGACGCGGACAAGGAGAACTACATCCCGTACTGGGAAGAGCTGGTCCCGAGGATGCGGCGGGGCGGGCTGCTCGTCGTGGACAACGTGCTCTTCCACGGGCAGGTGGTGGATCCGTCGGCGACGGGCCCCGCGGCCGCGATCCGGGAGTTCAACGAGCATGTGGCGGCCGATACCCGCATGGAGTCGGTGATGCTCACGGTGGCGGACGGGCTGACGCTGTCCCGCAGGCGTTGAGATGTCCCGCAGGCGCTCAGCTCTCCGGTGGGCGCTGGGCGTTATCAGGTGGGCACTGGGGTTTGTGGTGGACGCTGAGCCGTCGGCCGGGGGAAGCACACGCCGGCGGAGAACGTTCCTGAGGCATGGCTGTCATCCACAAAACCACCATGACCCCCGGCAAACTGGAGCTTCTGGCGTCCTGGCTTCCCACACAGCCGTGGTACATCAGCGCGGGGAGCGAGCCGGAACTGTCCAAGGCCGGCGGCTTCCGGCTCGAGGACCCGGAAGGCGAGGTGGGGATCGAGTTCATGGTGGTCACGGACGAGTCCGGCGATCGACCGGTCTCGTACCACGTACCGGTCAGTTACCGTGGGGCCCCACTCGGCGGAGCCGACGAGGCCCTCATCGGCACGGCCGAGCACGGGGTGCTGGGACGGCGGTGGGTGTACGACGGGACTCACGACCCGGTTGTCGTCGCTCAGTTGCTCGCTCTCCTCCAGGGCCGCGCCGAGCCGCAGGCACAGAACGTCACCGACACCCCCGACCCCTCCGTCACCATCTCCGTGGCCGGAGACGGCTTGGCGACCGAGCTCAGGCCGACGACCGTCGCCAACGGGTCGTACGGCACTCGCCTCGGGGTGGAAACCGGGGCGGAAGCCGGGCCGAACTCCGTGTCGGCGGGACGGCTGACCGTCCATGTGACACGCGTCCTCCAACCGGAGCAGGAGGCTCCGAGCCCCCGCACGACCGAGGCCCAGGGGTACGTCACCGCCGGCTGGCTCTCGCCGGATGGCGGCGAGAACCGCGGCCTGTTCGCTGTCCTCCGGCGCGCGGCGTCCTGATCCACTGCGAGGTGAAAGCACTGGTCGCAGCCCTTGACGAGGGCGCGACCAGTACTTTGCGCCATCAGTACCTCCGCAGCATGGCCTCGCCGCGGCGGGCAGGATCCTAGCCGCAGCAGCCGCCTCCGCAGCAGCCGCCCCCGCCACCGGCGGGCGCGGCAGGCGCGGCGGCGGTGCCGCCGACCGCGACCGTGGACAGCAGCTTGACCGTGTCCTCATGGCCGTCCGGGCACGTGGCGGGAGCGGAGGACTCGGCCATCGGGCGGTTCAGCTCGAAGGTGGTGCCACAGGACCGGCAGCGGTACTCGTAACGGGGCATGGACCCAGAATATCCGCCGACGGCCTGACGGGCGGCGGCAGTCCCGAGGCACCCGTCAGTGATCACTGTGTCCGGGGGCGGTCGTGTGTCTACGGCCGTGCGGTCGTGTGGTGCTGGTGCTGGTGCTGCGCCGGCCCGGGGCGGTGCGGTCATACGGCTATGCGGTCGTGCCGGGGTGGCGGACGTGATCACCTGCCCGTAGGGGGGATCTCACGTGCGCTGCCCGACTGCCTGGCCTGGATGCTCAGCCGAATGGCCTTGGCACGCAGCGCCGCCTGCTCCCGGGCCGCCTCCTCGGGGTGACGGGCCACCCAGTACGGATTGTCGTGCGGAAGCGTCAGACTCACCCGTCCGTACATCCCGAAGATCATCAGCATGATGCCGACCACAAAGCTGAAGAGGACGTTCTGGATGCGGAACGCCAGAAAGTTGAAATCGGTCTCCAGCAGCGCGAGATTGACGAATCCGCTGAGCAGGAATCCCAGACTGACCACGATGTTGAGCGTCGACGCGACATTGCCGCCGATCACCATGCCCACGAAGAGCAGCACCCCGACGACGATGGACAGCACGCTCAGCGCGCCGTTCGTGTTGAGCCCGGCCACTGTGTCGCCACGGGTGTCGAACACTCCGACGCTGCCGGTCAGCCCGACGATCCCGAAGGCGAGCAGGACAAGACCCATGACTCCCGCGCCGACCCGGTAGACGCGGCTCAGACGGTGATCGACCGGCAGGTGCTCGTCGAGGCGGATCCGCCTGTGGCGGGCGGTGCGACCGCCCCGTACGGCGTTCCTTGTGGCCATGTCCCGCCTCCTTCGTGGTCCAGCGGGTACGGGCGCGGCGGACCGAGGTCATGAACACCGGTGCTCTTCCAGCATCCGCCGGTCCTGCGCCCCACGCCAATGGTCCCTGCGGCCGGTCCCGGGGCCGGGGACCGGGACGGTGCTGAGGCCGGCTCGACAGCGGCACCGGTGCGGGCCGCTACCCCTACCCCCCGCTCGCGTGGCCGCGCTCCTCACGGATGTCGCTCACCACGCGGGCCACGGTCCGCCGTACCGACTCCGTCTCCGTCAGGAAGTGCCAGTAGTCGGGATGGCGGCCCTCCAGCCCGGCCACGGCCCGTTCCAGCCGGGCCACCGCACCGTCCAGCGGACCCGCGTGACGAGGGTCCGGTCTGCTGCGCCCCGCCATCGCGAGACGCTGTGCGTCGCGGATCGCGAACCGGGTCCGTTCGATCTCCTTCGACGGGTCGACGGACACCTCGTCCAGCTGCCGCAGCCGCTCACCGGCGGCGGACACCGCTTCGTCCGTGGCGTTCAGCAGCGCCCGTACCGTACTCAGCCGCGACGTCGCGTCCGGCCAGCGCTGTTCGTCGCGCGCCGCCTGGGCCTCCTTGAGCTTCTCCTCCGCCTGGGCGACGGACCGGGCCGCCTGCTCCGGTACGGGCTGGAGGTCCTGCCAGCACGCCGCGCTGTACCGGCGGCGCAGCTCGCTGAGGATCGGCTCGACCCCGGCGGACCGGGTGGTCAGCGCCTGGGCGCGGGTACGCAGCGACACCAGCCGCCGGTCGATCTCCGCGGCCTTCTCCGGCAGCCGCTCGGCCTCGCTGCGCAGGGCCTCGGCCTCCCGCAGCACGTCGTCCGCGCGGCGGATCGTCGTCTGGACACCGTGCTGCCCGGCGCCCTGTTTGAGCTTCGTCAGCTCGGGAGAGAGCGCCGCGAGCCGGGCCGCGAGATCGTCCGCCCGCAGGCCGGAGGCCCGTACGGAGTCGAGGGCGTTGCTCGCCGCGAGCAGCGCCTGGCGGGCCCGTTCGACGGCGGGAGCCAGCCGGGCGAGCTGGGTCTCCGCCTTCTGCAGCAGGGGTCCCAGGCCACCGACGAAGCGGTCGAGCTCGCGTTTGACCTGCTCCAGATCGTCCTTCGCCCGCGTCAGGTCGGCACGGGCGCGGGAGGCCGCGGACGCCTCCAGGCCGTCGCGGTCCAGGTCGTGGGCGTCGACGGCGGTGATGTAGCTGCCGCTGACCTCGTCGATGCGCCGGCCCAGCGCCTGGAACTCCTCGACCGCCCGGCGAGCGGCCGGGGTGTGGTCCACGGCCGAGATCGTCTCGATGGAGATCCGCAGATCGCGCTGGGCGGTGTCGAGCTCGTAGAAGGCGGCGGCCGCGGCGTCCTTGGCGGCTTGCGCATCGGCGCGCTGGCTCTCGCCCCGGCCCCACCAGCGCCGGGTGCCGCCGCCCGCGAAGGCTGCGGGCACGGCGAGCGCGAGAACCACCGGCGCCAGGCAGAAGAGGGCGAGAACATCCCGGACCGGGCCTGCGGTGTCGGGACCCTTGGTGATGCGACGACGGCGGCGTGCTCGCTGCGTGTACGGCTGCCTCGGTGTCGCCGTCACATCCCTCTCCCGTGCTGTGTTCCGCGCCCCTGCCCGGTGCCATTCTCCCACCAGGTAAGGACGAACACACGGGCCTGTCAGTTCGCCGTCCTGGGAGCCCGGACGGTCCGGAGAGTGCGGAGATTCCGGAGAGTGACATCGGCCCACCGCAGGGAGGGGGCCGTCCCCCGGCCGTCCCCGCATACGCCCCGGCTGCCGGTCGGCCCGCCTTAGGTCCGGCTCGCATCCGGGCGCGGCACCCGCGGCCGCTGCGGCGGCGGTCCTGCCCGCTCCGGCGCGCGGCTACGGGCTGGGCTTTTGCGTCTGCCCGCCACTACTGGTTTGCCGCCTGGGCCCGAGGGCCATGTAGTCTGTCAGCTCATCCCAGGGCGCATAGCTCAGCGGTAGAGCGCTGCTCTTACAAAGCAGATGTCGGCGGTTCAAATCCGTCTGTGCCCACCAGCCAAAAGACCCCCGGACCAGTCATGGCCGGGGGTCTTTGACATCCAGCTCCGACATCAACGGTGGCGGTCAGCCGGAGCCGGGGCGTCGCTTCAGCAGCCGGTCCATGTGGCTGACGGTCTCACACTGCGTGTCCTGGACAACGTGCGTGTACACGTTCATGGTCACTGCGATCTGGCTGTGCCCGAGGATCTCCATCACCACGCGGGGAGCGACCCCGGCCGCGGTAAGGAGCGTGGCACAACCGTGCCGGGCGTCGTGGAGCCGGATGACGCGAAAGGCGGCGGCTCCGGCGACGCGGGTGAGCGAGCGGTACAGGTTCTCGGAAGTCTCTCCGCCGACCTTCCGCCATTGTCGACTATCTCGCGCGCTGGGCACATGCGACTGCCTCAGCCGAAGCTGGCGTGGGGCTGGTGGGCCAGGCGTCATCTCCTGGTCCCACATCCACCCGGATGGTGGCTTACCCCCGTCCCGGCGACGGGAAGACGTGAGGAGGCCCACGAGGAAAGGCGCTATCGCATGGCGAAGAACACCGTCGTACGCCACAGCGGCGAGGGGAAGGCGTTCTGGATGCTGGACAGCCTCTACGAGATCAAGGCGTCCGGCGAGGAGACCAATGGCGCGATGACCATCATGGAGATGACCGTGCCGGAGGGGATGGGCCCCCCACCCCACATTCATTCTGGAACCGAGACCATCTACGTGGTGGAAGGGACGCTGCGCCTTCACATCGGAGACGAGGTATTCGACGGAGGTCCCGGATCGCTTTTCCACATCCCCGAGGGGACGTTGGAGCGGTTCGAGCCCACGAGCACGGTGCGCCTCGTGGTCACCTACACGCCGGGCGGCCTGGACAAGTTCTTCGCCGAGGCCGGTGAACCGGCCCAGCGCCGTGAGCTGCCCCCGAAGCTGGATTCCCCGCCGGACATCGACCGCTTCATCGAGATCGCCAAGCGGTACGGCGTTGACATGAGGCCCATGCCTGGCAGCTAGCCCCCCTCGGGGGACACGGCGTTGGGTGACCTGTTCGTTTCAGGGGATCGTCATGACCAAGGAGGGGGAGACGGTTACCTGGCGCGGCCAGGGCGTTGGCCACTTCACCGCGGGCGGCGGCGTGAAATGGCGCGGCGCAATCCGGATGCCGCATTCCCCTGCCGCGCGCGCCACACCGGACGGCGCTCCCACCATCCTTTGCCGAAACGGGCAGGCCAAATATTCCTCAGCTCTCGGGAGCACTCGGAGCCGGAGTCGGACGAGATTTACCGGCGGTCCGTGACAGAGGTTTCCGCGGTGCGGAGGACTGCTCGTTCGGGGATGTACGGGCGGCCGTCCGCCACGACGAGGCGTACGTTCCGCAGGGCGCCGAGATCCTCGAGCGGGTTGCCGTCCACGATCAGGAGATCGGCGCGGTAGCCGACGTCGAGCTGCCCCGTGTCGGCACCGATTCCCACGGCGTGAGCGGCTTGGGCGGTGGCCACGTCGATGACTTCGGCCGGGGAAAAGCCGATGTGTTGGAAGAATTCAAGACTGGAGACGAAGTCGTCGAAGACGGCGTGCGGTACACCGGCGTCGGTTCCCGCTATCAGCTGTACTCCCTGTCGGCTCATCGTGCGCAGCCGGTCGAACATTTCCTCGGCGCGCTCGATTCCGAACCGTTGCGCGAAGCCGCGCCAGTCGGGGCTGGCTGCTGGGCAGACTCGAATTCCCTTGGCCACGATGTCGGCGATGAGTTCCTCGCGCACATCGAAGCCCTCCTCCGCCATCCAGGTGCAGTGCTCGATCGTGTCGACTCCGGCGGCCACTGCCGCGGCGATGCCGTCGGTGCCGTGCGCGTGAGCGGCGACGGGCAGCCCGGCCCTACGGGCCTCCTCGACCACGAGACGGAGTTCCGCGGGTGTGAACTGGGATTTCCAGATCGGGGGGCCACCTTTGGTGAGGCCGCCACCGGTGGCCATCACCTTGATGACATCGGCCCCGTCCTTCACCGCGCGCGTGACCATGTCGCGCATGGCGCCCTCTCCCGCGACTTCGCCTCCAAGGAACCAGCAGTGCCCCCCTGGTGCCGTCAAAGGCGTGCATGCCGCGAGGATGCGTGGCCCGGGGAGAACCCCTTCCGAGATCGCCTCACGCAGGCGTACGGCGAGACCGTTGCGGTCTCCCAGATCGCGCACGGTGGTGACTCCGGAGCTCAAAACCTTTGCCGCCCGGCCGGCCATACCGAGTAACAGACCTGCTTCGTCCGTCGTCCCCAGGGTGGCCACGGGGTCGGCCCCGGCGTCGAGGAGGAGATGGACGTGACAGTCGATCAGGCCGGGGAGCAGCGTGGCGTCCGGAAAGGAAAATCTGGGCGTGCCATGCGGGGCGAGAGCCTCTGTCTCGGCGCTGGGGCCGACAGCTGTGATCGTGTTCTCCTCGACGAGTACCGCGCCGTCCACCACACAATCGCCGCGAGGCCCCGTCAGAACCCGCCCAGCCGAGATCAACAAATCCATGTGGTCTTCACACTCCCAGCGAAACCGCTCACAGCCAGCCCTGCCGATAGCTCAGTGCCGTATGTACGCGATGCACTGAGGGATCATCAGGTGTTGGGGGGCTGACGCGGTCCAGTACGGATGCCCACTCCAGAATGATGGTGGCGACCAATTCGGCCTCACGCTCGTGTTCCTCGTCGTAAGAAGTGCGACGCAGGGCTCTCTTGACGACGCTCAAGGAAAGGTTCGGCATGAGCTGGCGCAGGAAATCGTCATCGGCGTCGTCGCGTTGGTGATCGGCCAGGATATGGCCGATCTCATGCAGGATGATGTGGTCCTGATGGCTCTTGCTGGTCTCTTTCTGGTAGAGGATGTAGTCGGCTGACTGGGTGCCGATCCACAGGCCGAACGGGCCGGGAACCGGCAGCGGGTAGGGGAGCAGCCGAATGGGTCGTTGACGACGCTCACCGAGGAGTTGGCAGAGAACGTCCACTTGGAGTGGGGGCTGGATCCCCAGAGCTCGGAGCTCTCGCTTACACCGCCGCCTTAACTCTCGCTCCTTCAATGACCGTCTCTTCGTGATTGCGTCCGGTTTCCGGCGCCGTAGAGGCAAGCGGATGCCGGAAGGCAGGCGGCCGGAGGTCAGCCGTTCATTCATCCGTGATTCCTCTGCGTTTCCGCTTTGCTCCAGCCAGTGGACGACATCCAAGAGGTTATCCGTGGGGCAGACGTCGTCGGCCTGGGGTGCCTGCCCCAGTTACCGCCAGGGCACCCAGCCGGACGGAGTCCGGAGGGGATTATGAAGTACGACCTGGGCGAACGGAGATCGAACACAGTCTCTTCACTGGAGTTGAACCGCGTCAACCCCCGGCGGGGTGCCGTGAGCCACGCCCCACGCGACGTACCCGGAGTACGGCCGCCGGTCCGCGCCGGTCCGCGCCGTGCGGCAGGCGTCGGATGCGGCGAGGCCCACCACAAGGAGCGGATGTGGAGGGCGGCGCGGCCGGAGTTGTGCCGATCGGGTGAAGGTCTGCTGTTACGTGCCGCGCACGCTTCAGATGGTGGGGTGGATGTGCCGATGACCAAGGGGAAGCGGTGCGGAATGCCCTGGGGGGCTTGGCAGGTGCGGGTGGATGTAGAGGCCACGGCATTACTCCGCGTTGCACGCCGGGGTCGTGCGCCTTCGCGCACTGTTGTTGCGTGAATGTCCGAGTTGTGTAACACGCAATGGTTTAGTGCTGTACCAGCGGGTCGATGGCCCCACTCTGGTCTGGCCCGGCCCGCTCGGACCGGGATGAATCACCTGGTCATGAGCCGTGTTCGGCCATGCCCGCACATCGGAAAGCAGGGGGATCGACATGTCCCGCACCGCTCGTACACTCACCACCACCGCCCTGATCACCGGGGCGTTGATGACCGCGGCCGTGCTGCCGGCGTCCGCCCACGAGGACCACCGCCGTCTTCGCGGGGTCGAGATCGGCCAGATCCAGTACGACGCGCCGGGCCCGGACCGCCGCGCCAACCGCTCGCTCAACGGTGAGTACTTCACCGTTGTCAACAACGGTCGTCGTTCCGTCCAGCTGCGGGACTACACCGTCTCCGACCGGGACGGCAACACCTACACCTTCGACCGGCTGCGGCTGGGCAGCGGGCAGGAAGTGACGGTGTACACCGGGCACGGTCGCGACCGCTGGCTGCAGCGTTACCAGGACTCCGACTACCACCTGTACGACAACAACCGCGGCCGTCTGACCCTCCGCAGCGACCAGGGCGACCGGATCGACCAGTGTCGCTGGGGCTGGGAGGACCGCGGTCACATCGACTGCTGACAGCCTCGCCGCTGACACCGCTACAGCGCTGCCTCCACCCCAGGGCCCGGGGTGGAGGCAGCGGCTGTGCGCCGGGAGGCATCTTCGCCGGGGCGCAGCCCCCAAGGGCCGTATGACGTAGGGACCATGGCGGCGTGTGACGTAGGGATCATGGCGACGTCCGGGCGCAACCGCCCCCCGGAAATTATGGGTCTTCCTCCTGAACACACTCCCATCGAAGGGCGGGGTCAGTGCCGTGGGGCACATACGGAGCAGCGTGGGGGCCGTCGCCGCCCTCGTGATCGTCATGAGCACCGCGCGGTGTTTCTCCCGGCGGCGCCGTACGCGTACCGCGCGGGCGCCCAGGCGTGGCGGGTGGTGTCAGTCGGTGCCCGCCGGTCGGCCGTCCTCGGTGCCGAGTTGGTGGTCGGCCCACACGTAGGCCTCGGGAAGGAGCTCCGTAAGGGGCACGGCACGCAGCCGGCCGCCCGTACCGACGATGACCCGGAGCGCCGGGAAGTAGTCGAGCAGGACCTGTCGGCAGCGGCCGCACGGGGACACCACCCCTCGCTCGCGGTCACCCACCGCGACCATCGTGGTCAGGTCGTACGCGCCCTGGGCCGCCGCGGCGCCGATGACGACCAGCTCGGCGCAGGGGCCGCCGGTGAAGTGGTAGGCGTTCACGCCGGTGATGATGCGGCCGTCGCGGTTACGGGCCGCGGCCGCCATGCTGTGGTTGTCGCCGCGGCAACGGGTGCGTGCGACCTCGGTTGCGGCTCGGATGAGCTCATGGTCGATGACGGCGGCGCTGTCGGCGTCCATGGTCGTGTTCTCTGCTCTCGTACGGCGTTGGGCGGCTTCGGTCCGGACCACGATGGTAAGGAAACGGTGAGACAGGCCGCGGCCCGGCCGTCGCGGAATCCACCGCTCCCCACCGCACGGCGGAGGACGTGCCGGACTCCGCCGACGGGCACCGGATTCCCCGCCGTTGACCTTCTCCCAGGGGCAGGCCCCAGCATCGGTGGGGCCGGGTGAGAGGTCCCCTATGAACCGGAGCTGCGGCCGTAGGCAGTGCCCGGGCCCCGGCAGCCGGGGCCCGGGGCCGGTTCAGGCGTGGGGTAGGAGGAGTTCGGTGTTGCCGTCGGCGGGCGTGCCCGCGAGTCCCTCCGTGACGCCGGGAGCGTTGTACGACAGCTCCCGGTACAGGGAGGCGAGCCCTACGGCTGACAGATCGCTGACATCGCCGCGGTGCGGAGCCGACGACTCGATGAGCGTGGTGAACAGGGAGAGCGTCCCGTCGTGGTTGTCGACCAGCTCCACCATGCGCGCGTGGTGCGGGTAGTCGATGTGCGACGCGGTGTTGATCTCCCAGAACGAGCGGTTCGCGGTCGCGTGGGCATGCGGGGTGATCTTGTTGATGTGGCTGTGGCCGTTGACCCACGCGACCACATTGGGGAACCGGCTGAGGAGGGCGACCAGTTCCTCCCCGTCGTGACGCGGCTCTTCGGACCGCGCCGCGTCGGGACGCCTGCGCATGGTGGGGCTGTTGTGGTGGCTGAAGACGAGGATGCGGGCGTCGTCGGCCGCGGTGTTGCGCACCGGACGGCCGTCGGCGTCGTGGTAGCGGGAGCTGTGGGCCGCCAGCGTCCGTTCCAGCCACAGCAGTTGTCCGGTGTCCAGCGACCCCTCGTAGTGCCCGCTGCGGTAGGTGGTGTCGAGACTGATGCCGATGACGCCCTCCGCCACCGGGAACGAGTAGTACATACGGTCGCCGTCGAGATGGTCCTCGGTGTAACCGTGGCCGGCCGGACCGGCGCCCGTGTACCTCGGGTCGAGGTGCGCGGCGAGATACTCGTGCGGGGTGAAGGGCTTACGGCGCTCGTCGGCCGCGATGGTCCGGGCCTTCGGCGCGTAGCTGCTCAGGATGCCTTTGAGCACACCGGACTTGGGGTCGTCGCCCGTCCTCAACGCTTGGGCCAGGGCGGCCGGACCGGAGCCGGGAACGGCGTACAGCTTGCGGGAGCCGATGGCGAACTCGGTCAGTTCGGGATCGTCGGGAGCCCAGCAGCCGCCGGGCAGGTCGTCGTGGTTGCCGACGGTCGAGTACCAGGGGATCCGCAGGCCCGGACTGGTGACCGGGCGGATCGCGGCTTCGAGGAAGCCCGGGATCCGGGGCATGCCGAGCTTCTTGTCGTTGTCACGCAGCGCGTCGTCGGGGTGCCAGTACAGCGGCAGACCGGAGTTCTGTACGCCCTCGTAGAACCGGGGATCACCGGTGTTGGGGACGATCCGGCCGCCGCTCATGGCCGTGAGGAACCACTCCAGCTCGATGGAGGAGTTGTTGTCGACGTTGTCACCGGTGCTGATCACGAAGGCCGGAGGCCGGCCGGTGTGCGGGCCGCCTCCGAGCGCGTTGACCTGCTCCACGAGCGAGACCGCGCCGGCCACCGAGAGCGCCTCCTGCGGCCGCCAGGAGCTCGCTGTCCGGGCGCGCAGATATTCCGTGCGCAGCGGGCTCTGTACGTCCACCACATGCAGGTCGGTGAACTGAACGAAGCAGACCAGGGCGGTGCGCCGGTCCTCCCGGCCCGATCGCGGCGCGGCGAGCTCGCCCCGTACGACCAGGGGCCGGCCGGGCCCGGAAACCAGCCGCCGGTAGCCGCCGCTGCCCACCGCGGCCCCGCCCGGGAGCTGCGCCGTCGTCTCGAGTGTCGTCCGTCCGTACGGCGCGGCACGCTTGGGGGCCGGGCGGGGCGCGGCCACCGGCTCCGCGGCGGAAGCCGCGGGAAGGCCGCCGGGACGCTGTCCGGGAATCAGCGGCCCTGCCAGTCCGCTCCCGGCGATGGCGGCGCCGGAGGTGAACAGAAAGCGCCGACGGTCGAGGTGGGGTCCTGTCCTGGCCATGGGCCCCTCCGATGCCGCGGGCCTGACGGTGTCGACCACTTCGACTCCTCGCTGCATTGCTGATCGCTGACTCGCTGAAGCACTGCATGGCCGCATTGCTGCATTGCCGCATTGCTGAGCGGAATCGCTCATTCGGGATCCTGGGCAACAGGAATGGACTGCTCATTAACGACGCCGGAACGCGGAACGCCCTCGAACGGTCAGCGATGGAGTGGCGAACGACAGGACAGACGGCCGTAACCCGTCCTCCGCCCCGTGCTCACCGGACGTTCGGACGCGGCCCGATGTCTGTGACGTAACCGGGTGCCGGAGAGCCGGAGCAGAGGCTGCATTCCAGGTCAGTGGCCTCGGCGAGGCTGGGACCGGCCCAAGGTCGCGGCACTAGCCCAGGGTGCGGTCCAGGTTGAAGGCGGCGCTGATCAGGGCCAGGTGGGTGAAGGCCTGGGGGAAGTTGCCGTGCTGTTCGCCGGTGTGGCCGATCTCCTCGGCGTAGAGGCCGAGGTGGTTGGCGTAGGTGAGCATCTTCTCGAACGCGAGGCGGGCATCGTCCCGGCGGCCGGCGCGCGCCAGAGCCTCGACGTACCAGAAGGAGCAGATCGAGAACGTACCCTCCTCGCCCCGCAGCCCGTCCGGGCTCGCCTGCGGGTCGTAGCGGTAGACCAGGGAGTCGGACACCAGCTCCTCGCCCAGCGCGTCCAGGGTGGAGAGCCACTTCGGGTCGGTGGGCGAGACGAACTTGGTCAGCGGCATCATCAGCAGGGAGGCGTCGAGTACGTCGCCCTCCTCGTGCTGGACGAACGCGCGCCGCTCGGGGGACCAGCCGCGGTCCATGATCCTTCGGTAGATGGTGTCCCGCTCCCGCGCCCAGCGCGCGGTGTCGGCGGGCAGACCGCGGTGGGCGGCCATCCGCATGCCCCGTTCGATCGCCACCCAGCACATCAGCCGTGAGTACGTGAATTTCTTGCGGCCACCACGGGTCTCCCAGATGCCTTCGTCGGGCTGGTCCCAGTTCTCGCACACCCAGTCGATCAGCGCGCAGACGGTGTCCCAGTGGTCGCTGGAGATGGGCTCGCCCCACTTGTCGTAGAGGTAGAGGGAGTCGATGAGTGCCCCGTAGATGTCCAGTTGCAGCTGGCCCACGGCGGCGTTGCCGACCCGTACGGGCGCGGAGCCCAGATAGCCCTCGAGGTCGTGCAGCAGCTGTTCGGGAAGTTCACTGCGGCCGTCGATGCCGTACATGATCTGCAACGGGCCCGAGGGTTCGTCCCCGAGGCCGACGCGCTCGGACAGAAAGTGCATAAAGGCCTTGGCCTCGTCGGTGAAGCCCAGCCTGAGCAGGGCGTAGACGCAGAAGGCGGCGTCGCGGATCCATACGTAGCGGTAGTCCCAGTTGCGCTCGCCGCCGATCTGCTCGGGAAGGCTGGTGGTCGGCGCGGCGACGATGGCGCCGGTCGGCGCGTAGGTGAGCAGCTTCAGGGTGAGCGCGGAGCGGTGCACCATCTCGCGCCAGCGGCCGCGGTAGCGGGACGCGGAGAGCCAGCGCCGCCAGTACCGTACGGTCGCGTCGAACAGCTGCTCCGCCTCGGTCAAGGCACAGGACCGGGGCACGACCTCGCCGCCCACCCGGTCGAGGGCGAACACCGCCGACTCGCCTTCCCGCAGCTTGAACAGCGACCAGGCGTCCCGGCCGTCGTGCTCCATCGGCACGCTGGCGGAGAGCGCGAGGGTGAGTGAGGCCGAGGTGAAGACCGCCTGACCCTGCTGAGTGCTCACGGTGTGCGGCTGCGTCCCGTAGTCGAAGCGGGGTGCCACCCGGGCCCGGAACGGCAACGATCCGCGGACGCACACCACCCGCCGGATCAGCCGGTGCCGGTCGGCCTCGCGGGAGTCGTCGACGATGGGCATGAAGTCCTGGATCTCGCCGACGCCGTCGTCCGCGAAGAAGCGGGTGATCAGCACATTGGTGTCCGGGAAGTAGAACTGCTTCGTCCGGGTCGGCACGTCGGCGGCGAGCTCGAAGCAGCCGCCCCGGTCGGCGTCGAGGATCGAGGCGAAGACGCTGGGCGCGTCGAAGCGCCCACAGCAGTACCAGTCGATCGTGCCGTCCGTGCCCACCAGGGCCGCGCTCCGGAGGTCGCCGATCAGACCGTGCTCGGCGACCGGCAGATAGCGGGACTGGCGGCCTGGGTAGAGGCCGACGTCACCTCTGGCCTCGGGAACCTCGAGCGTCGCATCGGCCACATTGGCCTCGGCTGCCTCAGCAGTCTCAGCGGCTACACCCTGGGACTCGGCGGTCACGACGGCCTCCCTGGGGTCACAGGTCGGAGAAGCCCCGTCTCTCAGCGTAGGGCGTTTTGTCCGATGGCCGCGGGTTCGGAGGGGCGGGCTCCGGACGGTGGAGGCCGGGCGGGGGCGGACGCAGGGCAGGCCAGGCCAGTGGCAGCCCGGGCAGTCGGCCCGGGGATGGATCCCGCACGCTGTGGAGGGCGGGAGGAGGGGCGCGTCAGTAGCGGGTGATCGACGTGCGGCCGGTACGGGTGCCGATGGCGATGTGCGGCCGCGCCGCCGGGTCCGCCCAGGCCAGGATGGCGCTCATCGCTCCGGCGGGGACGGATACGCACCCCGCTGTCGCCCCACGGCCGTTGACGTGCAGGAAGATCCCCGCGCCCCGCCCCCTGACCGGATGCGCGTAGTTGAAGTCGATCACCATGGCCCGCGCGTACTGGACGGGATAGGACGCCAGGTGCTCGGCCTCCGTGGCGGCGCAGTCCCGGGGCAGCGGCTCGACCCACCGGTTGTAGGACGTCGAGGCGTTGTCCTGGCACCACCAGGACTCGCCGGTGATCCGCCGGTACGGGTACGAGGCCCCGGGCGGAGCCTCGGCGGTGCCGAAGGCGAAGGGCAGGCCGTACAGACCCGTCGGCGTGGTCGAGGTGCCCTGGAGCCGTGACCGCCCCTCGGCCAGACCGCCCGCCCCGAAGCGAGCCGGGCTCGAACCGGCCCTCACCCACCTGCCCTTCCGTTGCTGCCACCACGTCACGGTGCCGGTGGTGGAACCGGTTCCCGCGGCCACGGCGGTGATCAGCTGGGTGCCGCCGCCGGTGGCGGCCATCCGGGCGGGCAGGGGCGCGGGTAGCGGGGCGCGATCACCGGGCGCGGGGGCGGCGACGCCGTCGCGGGGGAGCAGCACGGTGGTGGCGGCCGCCAGCGCCATGACGAGGCACCGGAGCCGCAACCGGAGGAAGGAGGCCATGGGCACCAGCCGCGTACGGGGATGGGTGGGGGGACGGTGATACAGCCCTGATGTATCGCGTGCCGCGGTCGGTCAAAAGCACCAGCCGACGATTCATCCGTGCGGCGCAGGACGAACGGTGCCGACCGGCCGACCGCCGAGCGGGCTGACCACCGGCCGGCCGTGCCGCGCTCAGTCCGGGACGCGCAGGCGGACGATCGTCGTCATCGGGGTGCGCGTGGCCGTCTGCTGGACCTCGACGGTGAGTTCCGGTGGGACGGGGGTGTAGAGGGTGCCGTCGGGCGCCGTCCGCGCGCCGGAGCCCGCCCCGGGCGTGTCGGCCGGTGCCCGCTTCGGGTCTCCCGGTGCCCGCTTCGGGTCTCCCGGTCCCCCGGGGGTGTCGGCCGCCGTACTGGCCGTGCCGGCCGCCGCACTGGGCGTGTCGACCGGTGCGGCGCGCGTTTCCGCCAGGGCCGCGGCCAGCCGGGCCCGCAGCCCCGGGCCCAGGGGGCCGGAGACGACGGGTGTGTCGTCGCCGGGCAGGATCACGACGAGCGCCGTGGGCCGGGCCGGGCTGCCGGTCACCCCGATGACCACCGCGTCGTGCGTGTCGGAGTGCCGCAGCTTCTGCCAGTCGCGGCGGCCGCCCCGGTAGGGATGCTCGAGATGCTTCATCACCAGTCCCTCGACACCGATCGCGCGCAGGGACGCGTACCAGGTGGCGGCCAGCTCCGGGTCGGTGGTCATCGGCACGGCCTGCAACGGCGGCCCGAGCGGGGCGAGCAGCTCGACGAGGCGGTCGCGCCGCCGCGCGTACGGCAGCCGCCGCAGATCCGTCGCCCCGGCGGCCAGCAGGTCGAACGCCGCGTAGGAGGCGGGGAGTTCGCGGGCGAGGGCGGCGGCGCGGGCGCGGCCGGCCAGCGCACGCTTCTGTACGGCGGCGAAGTCCGTCCGCCCGCCGGTCCAGATGACCACCTCGCCGTCGAGCACCGTACCCGCCGGGAGGGCCTCCGCCGCGGCCGCGAGGTCGGGGAACGCGTCGCCGACCGGACGGCCGGAGCGTGCCTGGAGCAGAACGCCCTCTTCGGTGCGGAAGACGACCAGCCGGTGGCCGTCGAACTTCGGTTCGTACGCGTACGGGCCCTGTGGCAGCGAGTCCACCGACCGGGCCAGGGCGACCCGTACGGGAGGCCGCAGCTGCGGGCTCATCCGGAGGCGCTGGGCAGCGGGCGGGCGTGCCCGGGGTCGAAGAGGTGGTCGAGGAGGTCACCGTGGTCGGCGACGCGCGGCGCGATGTCATCGGCCTCGAAGGCGAGTTCGCCGGGGTCGGCGCATGCCTCGATCTCGTCCCAGGTGACGGGCGTGGAGACGGTCGGGGCGCCGCGGGCGCGCAGGGTGTAGGGCGCGGCGGTGGTCTTCGCGGCAGTGTTCTGGCTCCAGTCGACGAACACCTTTCCCGGCCGGAGCTGGCGTGCCATCCGGTGGACGACCAGGCCGGTCATCGCCCGCTCCGCCTCGATCGCGAGGCCCTTGGCGTAGGAGGTGGTCCAGCGGGACGAGACGGGTTCCAGCGGCACCAGGATATGAAGGCCCTTGGAGCCGCTGGTCTTCGCGAAGACCTCGAAGCCGTCCGCCTCCAGCCGCTCGCGGAGCCACCGGGCGACCGCGCAGCACTCGACGATCGTCGCCGGCTCCCCGGGGTCGAGGTCGAACACCAGCCGGTCCGCCTGGCCGGGCGCGTCCGCCGTCCACTGCGGTGTGTGGAACTCGGTGACCAGGTTCGCCGCCCACATCAGCGTCGGCATGTCCTGGACGAGCACATGGCGGCCGCTCTCACCGGCGCCCGAGCGCGGCACGACGGCGGTCTTCACCCAGTCGGGAGTGCCGGGCGGCACGTTCTTGGCGAAGAAGTGCTGGCCCTCGGCTCCGTCGGGATAGCGGAGGAAGGAGAGCGGGCGGTCGCGGAGGTGGGGGAGGAGGACGGGCGCGGTCGTGGCGTAGTAGTGCAGCAGCTCGCCCTTGGTGAACCCGGTCGGATAGAGCACCTTGTCCAGGTTGCTCAGCGCCAGGCGGCGCCCCTCCACCTCCGTCATCTGGGACATACCATGAGAATCCCATGAAAAGGATGAATGATGCGATCCATCTGGAAAGGGTCTATTTCGTTCGGCCTGGTCAACATTCCCATCAAGATTTTCGGTGCCACGGAGAGCCACTCGGTCTCGTTCCGCCAGGTGCACATGGCCGACGGCGGCCGGATCCGCTACCGCAAGGTGTGCGAGCTGGAGGACGAGGAAGTCCCCAACGAGGAGATCATCAAGGCGTACGAGGCACCCGACGGGACGACGGTCCCCCTCACGGACGAGGACCTGGCCGCGCTTCCGCTGCCGACCGCGAAGACCATCGAGATCCTGGCCTTCGTCCCTGCCGACAGCATCGACCCGCTCCAGCTGGAACGCTCGTACTACATCGGTGCGGACGGGGCAGCCGCTGCCAAGCCGTACGTCCTGCTGCGCGAGGCCCTGAACACCACCCGGAAGGTGGCCGTCGCCAAGCTCGCGCTGCGCGGTCGCCAGACGCTCGGGATGCTCCGCGTGATCGAGGACGCTCTCGCCCTGCACACGATGCTGTGGCCCGATGAGATCCGGCCCCCGGTGGGCGTGGTCCCCGAGAAGAAGGTGAAGGTGCGGGAGGCCGAGCTGGATCTCGCGGACACCCTCATGGAGACCCTGGGGGAGCTGGACGTCGAGGAGCTCCACGACGAGTACCGGGAGGCCGTCGAAGCGCTCGTCGAGGCGAAGCTGGAGGGGGCCGAGCCCGAGCCGGCCGGGGAGCCGTCCGAGGGTGGCCGGGTCATCGACCTGATGGCGGCGCTGGAGAAGAGCGTGCGCGCCGCGCAGCAGGAGCGGGGGGAGGGGGCGGGCGAGGGGGGCGAGGTCAAGCAGTTGCGGGGCGGTGCCCGGCAGACCGGCCGGGGCGGGACGAAGAAAACGGCGGCGGGTGAACGGACCTCTTCCGGGGGCGCGCGGAAGGCCGCTGCCTCCGGGGGGAAGAAGGCCGCGTCCTCGGCCAAGGGGGGCGGCGCGAAGAAGAGCGCCTCGGCGGAGGCCGGGACGGCCGGGACGGCCGGGACCAGGAAGTCCGCGGCGAAGACGACTGGGGGCAAGGCGACCGGGGGCAAGGCGACCGGGGCCGAGAAGTCGACGGCGAAGAAGTCCACCGCCACCAAGTCGGCGGCGAAGAAGTCCACCCAGAAGAAGACGGCCGAGAAGAAGGCAGCGGAGAAGAAGACGGCCGGGAAGACCACCGCCGGGAAGACCGCGGCGAGGAAGCGCGCCTCGGCCTGAGAAGGGAGGTGGGGTCATGCATGCCCGGCATGAGGTGCGGGCGGAGTACGGACCGCCTGCCGGGACCGGGGCCACGGGTGGAGAAACGGAAAGGTCCGAGAAGAAGGCCGAGGAGAAGGGCAGGGACAGGATCTGGAGGAGGAAGAGGCGGCGCTCGGGACGAGGCGCGGAGGGCAGCGACCTCGGACCGGTCAAGATGTGGCACATGGTCCGTGGCTCCGGCACGACGGCCCTGTGCGGGCGCGAACTCGATCCGCGGGCGGCCACCCGGCCGGAGGATGTCTGGGGCAGGACCAGGGAACCCTTCTGCCATACCTGCGGCGCGACCTATCTGCGTGAGGTTCCCTGACGGACCGCCGTCCGTCCACCGCTCCCGGCCGCACCCTCGCCTCTATGATCCATCGCTCAACGATTCATCGGCGCAGCGGAGGTAGAACGTGCGTACGGGACTCCTGCGGTTCATCGGGGCCGCCACGGCTGTCTACGGAGTCGCCGTGACGGCCCGTCCGTCATGGCTGGCCCGCCCCTCGGGACTCGTGGACGACGACGGCGGTACGGCGGAGGAGACCCGGATCTCGCTGCGTCCGCTGGGCTGGCGCGACGCCGCCAACGGGCTCGCGATGGCGCTCGCCCCCGACGGCCCGGCGCTCCGGGCGGCGACCGTGCTCCGTATCGCCTCGGACCTCGGCGACGCGGTCCTGCTCGGCGCGACGCTCCCGAGCCGGGACAAGCGGATCAAGGCGGTTGCCGTCTCGGTGGGTTGGGGGGCGCTGTCCGTGGCAGGGCTGCTCTCCCGCACCGCACGGTGCTGAACCGAACGGCCGAGCGCGACCGTCGGGCCACTGCCCGACGCCGGAACGCCGGCCTCGGCGTGGGCGGCTCCTGGAGCAGCAGGCCGAACGCGCCGAACCTTGCGGCCCCGGACCCGGCCGCCGCCGCACCCGTCGGTGCCGCAACCCGGCCGCACCGGCCTCGCGGCGCTGAACCCGGCGGCCCCGGACGGCTGGTGCCGGAACCGTGAAAAAAACGAGGACCCATCCGGCCGGGCACCGGCAACGAATACAGGCCGGGGGATGGGGAGTGGGGCAACGGCCCGAAGCAGCAGGGGAAGGGGACGCGCGGCATGGACGACCACCATCATCATCTGGAACGCGGCTTCGAGGACTTCGTGGGACACCGACCGCTTCTGATGCGTACGAGACCTGCACATGCGGGAGCCGGGGTGCTGATGCTGCACGGCGGGCGGGAAGCGGCACTCGACCAACCCTGCCCGTGGAACCTGCCCGCACTGCGGATGCGGCCCATCGCCCGCGCCGTCCAGCGCGCCACGGTCGGCTACGGCGTGGCGATCGGCGAGGTCCGCTACCGGCACCGGGGCTGGAACGGCCACCGGGCGGACGCCGCCCAGGACGCCGCGGCCGCTGTCGATGAGCTGACCGCGACTGTCGGGCCACTGCCCCTCGTACTCGTCGGGCACTCCATGGGCGGCCGTGCCGCGCTGCGCGTCGGCGGCCATCCACGGGTCCGGGCGGTGATAGCACTCGCCCCCTGGTGCCCGGTCGACGAGCCGGTCGACCACCTGGCGGGGACGAGTGTGGTGCTCATCCACTCCGACTCCGACCGGATCACCGACCCGCGCGGCTCGCTGGACTTCGCCGTACGGGCCAGGGCGGCGGGCGCGGAGGTGTGCCGTCTGGTGGTACCGGGCAGCGACCACGCGATGCTGAAGCGGGCGATGGACTGGCACTCCGTCACCGCACAGCTCGCCGCGGGCTTCCTCGGCGCGGCGGAGCTGCCACCGCAGGTCGTGGCCGCGCTGGCGTCCGGGGACGGCGAGGACGAGGGGCTGACGTGCCGGGTGTGACGGGTGGCCGGCCAGGGACAGCGGGTGTGACGGGCGGTCGGCCGGGGACAGCCGCTGCCCCGGCCGCCGTACGGGTGGCCGCTGACAGGCCGCGGGCTGTCGTGCACGTCCGGCGGCCACCGGCTGCCGCTCACTGCCGTCCGCCACCGATGACCGCTCACTGCGGGCGGCCATCGGTGGCGATGCACCGCGGGCGGCCATCGGTGGCGATGCACCGCGGGCGGCCGTCCGTTGCGGTGTGCCCGGCGGCCACTGCTTACGGCTCACTGCCGACGGCTGTGGATTCTCGCGGCCGCCGGTCAACCCTGGCCCCCCGCCACCGGCCCCTGGCCACCGACGCCTTGCGACCGCCTACGGGCTTGCCGGCGAAGCGCCGGCAGGTTCCTGGCCCTCGGGCTGCCGCAGCGCGTACGCCGCCCCGGCACCGGCGGCGAAGAGCGCGAGCACCGAGACCGCGGTGCCGAGCCAGTTCGCCCCCAGCCACTGCCCGCCGAAGTAACCGAGGCTGACGCTGTAT
>NZ_JBQQBW010000103.1:0-22790 GCF_052245415.1 Streptomyces sp. 8N706
AGTACGAGGACGACCTCCCCCAGCCTCCGGCCGGGGGTACCCCCACCGCCTTGCGATCGCACGCACCAGCCGCCGCGACCCCCGCCCTTCGGGCGGACGGCGCTACTTTCGAAACACGCCCTAGTCGATCAGGGTCTGCTTCGGGCGGAGGACACAGAACTCATTGCCCTCCGGATCCGCCAGCACGACCCATGTCGCGTCCTCGCCCTGGCCGACGTCCGCCCGCCGTGCCCCGAGCGCCAGCAGCCGCTCGACCTCGGCCGCCTGGTCATCCGGGCTGAGGTCCAGATGCAGCCGGTTCTTCACCGTCTTCCGCTCGGGTACGGGCAGGAACACGATCCCCGGCCAGGCGTCCTCGTCGGCGCCGATGACGACCTCCTCCGGATCGTCGAAGAGCACCTTCCAGTTCAGCACCTCGCACCAGAAACGAGCCAGTCCGCGCACGTCATGGGCGTCGACGGCGATCTGATAGAGCGCAACAGCCACGCCCGCCAGTCTGCCTGGCGGGCATGGCTGTGTCAGCGCGACGGGCGGTCGCGGACGAAGGTGTCAGACGTTGAAGCCGAGCGCGCGCAGCTGCTCGCGGCCATCGTCGGTGATCTTGTCCGGGCCCCACGGCGGCATCCAGACCCAGTTGATCCGGAGCTCGGAGACCAGGCCGTCGGTGGCGGACTTCGCCTGGTCCTCGATGACATCGGTCAGCGGACACGCCGCCGACGTCAGCGTCATGTCGACGGTGGCGATATTGGCGTCGTCGATATGGACACCGTAGATCAGGCCCAGATTGACGACATCGATCCCCAGCTCGGGGTCGACCACGTCCATCAGCGCCTCGGTGACCTCCTCGACGGTGGCCGCCGCGGACCGGGCGTTCTCAGTCGTTGCGTTCTCGGTCATGCCGTCTTCCTCGCAGCCTCGTCGCCCAGTGCCTGGGCAGTGGCGTCCTTCCAGGCCATCCAGCTCAGCAGAGCACACTTCACGCGCGCCGGGTACTTGGAGACCCCGGCGAACGCGACGGCGTCCTCCAGGACCTCTTCCATCGCGTCGTCCGGCTCGATCCGGCCCTTGGACTGCATCAGCTCCAGAAACGTTTCCTGAATCCTGCGCGCCTCGGCGAGGTCCTTACCCACCAGCAGTTCGTTCAGCACCGAGGCACTGGCCTGGCTGATCGAGCAGCCCTGGCCCTCGTACGAGACGTCCTCGACCGTCCCGCCGTTCAGCCGGACGCGCAGCGTGATCTCGTCACCGCACGTCGGGTTGGTGTGATGCACTTCGGCGTCGCCGTCGCGCAGCCCGCGCCCGTGCGGGTGCTTGTAGTGGTCCAGGATCACTTCCTGGTACATCGAATCAAGCTTCACGAGTCAGCCTGTCCCTCACGCTGTGCCCATCAACCGAAAAAGTTCCGTACGTAGTCCAGGCCCTCCACCAGGGCGTCGACCTCGGCGGGGGTGGAGTACAGATAGAACGACGCTCGCGTGGTCGCAGGAATTCCGTACCGCAGGCAGACCGGACGGGCGCAGTGGTGCCCCACCCGGACCGCGATGCCCTGCTCGTCGAGCACCTGCCCCACGTCATGGGGGTGGATGTCCCCGAGTGTGAAGGAAATCGCCGCCCCGCGGTCCTCGGCCGTCATCGGGCCGATGATCTGCAGGTCCGGGACCTCCAGCAGCCTGCCCACCGCGTACTCGGTGAGGGCGTGCTCATGGGTCTGGATGTTGTCCATGCCGATCGCGGTGAGGTAGTCCACGGCCGCGCCGAGGCCCACGGCCTGGGCGATCGGGGGCGTGCCGGCCTCGAACTTGTGCGGTGCGGGCGCGTAGGTCGACGAGTGCATCGACACGGTCTCGATCATCTCGCCGCCGCCGAGGAAGGGAGGGAGATCCTCGAGGAGCTCCTGCCGGCCCCACAGCACGCCGATCCCGGTCGGGCCGCACATCTTGTGGCCGGTGAAGGCCACGAAGTCCGCCTGGAGCGCCTGTACGTCCATGGCCATGTGCGGGGCGGCCTGCGAGGCGTCGATCAGCACCAGCGCGCCCACCTCCTGGGCCCGCCGTACGATCGCCTCGACGGGGTTGATCGTGCCCAGGATATTGCTGACCAGCACAAACGAGACGATCTTTGTCTTCTCGGTGATGATCTGGTCGATGGTGGAGAGATCGAGCCGGCCCTCGTCGGTGAGGCCGAACCACTTCAGCTTCGCACCGGTGCGCTGCGCCAGCAGCTGCCACGGCACGATGTTGGAGTGGTGCTCCATCTCCGTGATGACGATCTCGGTGTCGCGGTCCACCCGATAGGGCTCATCGGCCCAGCCCAGCATGTTGGCGACGAGGTTGAGCGACTCGGAGGCGTTCTTGGTGAAGATCACCTCGTCGCGGCTCGGCGCGTTGATGAATTCCGCGACCTTGTCGCGTGCGCCCTCGTACAGCGCCGTGGCCTCCTCGGCGAGGACGTGCACACCGCGGTGGACGTTGGCGTTGTACCTCTCGTAATAGCCGCTCACAGCGTCGAGCACCTGGCGTGGCTTCTGCGACGTCGCCGCGTTGTCCAGGTACACGAGCTTCTTCCCGTCGTGGACCACGCGGTCCAGGATGGGGAAGTCCTTGCGGATCGCCTCGGTGTCGAGGAGGCCCGGCAGTGTCGTCACGCCCTCTGCCCTCCGATCTCGCCCAGGGCTGTCGCCTGGGTGATGCCCCCGTCCCCGCCCGTACGGCGGCGGTGGGGGGTGTCGTTCGCCTGCGGAACCACGGCCTCGGGGTTCCCCATGCCGAAGGCCTTGGGGACCCCGGTGCCGAAGGCCGGGGGAGCGTCACTCACCCGTAGCGCCGCCCTTCACATAGGCCTCGTAGCCCTCGTTCTCCAGCTTGTCCGCGAGCTCCGGGCCGCCGGACTCGGCGATCCGGCCGTGGGCGAAGACATGGACCTGGTCGGGCTTGATGTAGCGCAGAATACGCGTGTAGTGGGTGATCAGCATGGTGCCGACCTCGCCGCTCTCGCGGACCCGGTTGACGCCCTCGGAGACGATCCGCAGCGCGTCGACGTCCAGCCCGGAGTCGGTCTCGTCGAGAATCGCGATCTTCGGCCTGAGCAGCTCGAGCTGAAGGATCTCGTGGCGCTTCTTCTCACCGCCGGAGAAGCCCTCGTTGACATTGCGCTCGGCGAAGGAAGGGTCGATGTTGAGGCGCTCCATGGCCTCCTTGACCTCCTTCACCCAGGTGCGCAGCTTGGGCGCCTCGCCGCGGACCGCGGTCGCGGAGGTGCGCAGGAAGTTGGAGACCGAGACGCCGGGCACCTCGACCGGGTACTGCATGGCGAGGAAGACACCGGCGCGGGCGCGCTCGTCGACCGACATCTCCAGGACGTCCTCGCCGTCGAGGGTGACGGTGCCGCCGGTGACGCTGTACTTGGGGTGGCCCGCGAGGGAGTACGCCAGCGTGGACTTGCCGGAGCCGTTCGGGCCCATGATGGCGTGCGTCTCCCCCTGCTTCAGGGTCAGGTCGACGCCGCGCAGGATCTCGCGGGGGCCGTTCTCGGCCTCGACGGAGACGTGCAGGTCGTGGATCTCAAGCGTTGCCATGGGTGCCTCAGGACTCCTGGGTGACGGAGACGAGCACAGATGCATCTGGGCCGTCTCCTTCGATCTTTACGGGGTATACGGGGACGGGGCGGGTGGCGGGCAGACCGGACGGCTTGCCGGTGCGCAGGTCGAAGCGCGACCCGTGCAGCCAGCACTCGATGGTGCAGTCCTCCACCTCGCCCTCGGACAGCGAGACGTTGGCGTGCGAGCAGATGTCGTTGATCGCGAACACGTCTCCGTCGGTGCGCACCAGCGAAACCGGCGTGCCGTCGAGCTCCACCCTCTTGGGGGTGTCCTCCTCCAGCTCGTCCAGCGCGCAGACGCGTACGAATGCCTCGCTCATGCCACGGACGCTTCCAGCTCGGCGTCGATCTTGGCGATCAACCGCTCCTCGAGGTCCGGCAGCCCGATCTGCTGGACGAGCTCGGCGAAGAAGCCTCGGACGACCAGCCGGCGGGCCTCGTCGGCCGGGATGCCGCGCGCCATCAGGTAGAAGAGCTGCTCGTCGTCGAAGCGGCCGGTGGCCGAGGCGTGCCCGGCACCGACGATCTCGCCGGTCTCGATCTCCAGGTTGGGCACCGAGTCGACGCGGGCGCCATCGGTGAGTACGAGGTTCCGGTTGAGCTCATAGGTGTCGGTGCCCTCGGCGGCGGCCCGGATGAGGACGTCGCCGATCCACACCGCGTGCGCGTCCTGGCCCTGCAGCGCGCCCTTGTACACGGCGTTGCTGCGGCAGTGCGGGGTGTTGTGGTCGACGAAGAGACGGTGCTCCTGGTGCTGGCCGTTGTCGGTGAAGTACAGACCGAACAGCTCGGCCTCGCCGCCGGGGCCCGCGTACTGCACCCGCGGGTGCAGCCGGACGACATCGCCGCCGAAGGTCACCACGATCGACTTGAACGAGGCGTCCCGGCCGACGAGAGCGTTGTGCTGCGCGGTGTGCACGGCCGTGTCGTCCCAGTCCTGGACCGAGACGACGGTGAGCTTGGCGCCGTCACCCAGCAGATAGTCGACATTGGCCGCGACCACGGCGTCACCGGTGTGGTCGATCACGACGACCGCCTCGGCGAAGGCGCCGAGCTCGATGATCTGGTGGCCGAAGGCCGTGCCGCCGTCGCCGTGCACGGCGATCCGGATCGGCTCGGTCAGCACGGCCTCCTTGGGCACCGAGACGACCGAGGCCTTCTCGAAGGAGGAGTACGCCTGGGCCGCGACGCGGTCCACCGGGGTGCCGGCCTTGCCGACCCGGGCGTCGTCCCGGCCCACGGTCTCGACCGTCACGCCCGCGGGCGCGGTGACCTCGACCTTGACGCCGCCGCCGTTCGCGACGGCGGTGCCGTCGTGCAGGCCCTTGAGCCGCTCGAGGGGAGTGAAGCGCCACTCCTCCTCACGGCCGTGGGGCACGGGGAAGTCCGCCACGTCGTAGGACGGCGGCGCACTCATCCGCGTGGCGACGGTGGACTCCGCTGCCACCGCGATGGACCCGGTGGTGGTGGCCCCCGCCGGAATGTTCTGAGCCTCAGCCATGGCTGTTGTCGTGCTCTCTCTCTGCCTGATTGGGTTCGCTCGCCTCGGGCGGCTCCGGCGCTCCCGATGCCTTCGGGAGCGCCATGCCCTTCGGTTCACTCACACTTCACGGGACGGCCCCGCGAAGCGGGGCTCGGTACGGGCGGCTGGGTGTCAGCCGACCGCGCCCTCCATCTGCAGCTCGATCAGCCGGTTGAGCTCCAGCGCGTACTCCATGGGAAGCTCACGCGCGATCGGCTCGACGAAGCCACGCACGATCATCGCCATCGCCTCGGTCTCGCTCATGCCCCGGCTCATCAGGTAGAAGAGCTGATCGTCGCTGACCTTGGAGACGGTCGCCTCGTGACCCATGGACACATCGTCCTCACGGACGTCCACATACGGGTAGGTGTCCGAGCGGGAGATGGTGTCGACGAGCAGCGCGTCGCAGAGCACGTTGGACTTCGAGCCCTCGGCGCCCTCGCCGATCTCGATCAGACCGCGGTAGGAGGTACGGCCTCCGGCCCGGGCCACCGACTTCGAGACGATGTTGGAGGAGGTGTTCGGAGCCATGTGGACCATCTTGGCGCCGGCGTCCTGGTGCTGGCCCTCGCCCGCGAAGGCGATGGACAGCGTCTCACCCTTGGCGTGCTCGCCCATGAGGTAGACGGCCGGGTACTTCATCGTGACCTTGGAGCCGATGTTGCCGTCGACCCACTCCATGGTCGCGCCCTCGTACGCCACGGCGCGCTTGGTGACCAGGTTGTAGACGTTGTTCGACCAGTTCTGGATGGTCGTGTAACGGCAGCGGGCGCCCTTCTTGACGATGATCTCGACGACCGCGGAGTGCAGCGAGTCCGACTGGTAGATCGGCGCGGTGCAGCCCTCGACATAGTGGACGTAGGCGTCCTCGTCGACGATGATCAGCGTCCGCTCGAACTGGCCCATGTTCTCGGTGTTGATCCGGAAGTAGGCCTGGAGCGGGATCTCCACGTGCACGCCCTTCGGCACGTAGATGAACGAGCCGCCCGACCACACCGCCGAGTTCAGCGACGCGAACTTGTTGTCACCGACCGGGATGACGGTGCCGAAGTACTCCTTGAAGAGCTCCGGGTGCTCCTTGAGCGCCGTGTCGGTGTCCAGGAAGATGACGCCCTGCTCCTCCAGGTCCTCGCGGATCTGGTGGTAGACGACCTCGGACTCGTACTGGGCGGCGACACCCGCGACGAGGCGCTGCTTCTCCGCCTCCGGGATGCCCAGCTTGTCGTAGGTGTTCTTGATGTCCTCGGGCAGGTCCTCCCAGGAGGCGGCCTGCTTCTCCGTGGAGCGCACAAAGTACTTGATGTTGTCGAAGTCGATGCCCGACAGGTCGGAGCCCCAGGTCGGCATGGGCTTCTTGTCGAACAGCTTCAGCCCCTTGAGCCGCAGCTTCAGCATCCAGTCCGGCTCGGACTTCTTCTGGGAGATGTCGCGGACGACCTCCTCCGACAGACCACGCTTCGCGGAAGCGCCGGCCACGTCGGAGTCGGCCCAGCCGTACTCGTAGTTACCCAGGCCCTCGAGTTCGGGGTGGGCAGTCTCCGTGGGGAGAGTCATGCGGGGTTCCTCCCGGACGTGCTTGCAGATGCTGTAGTGGTCTCGTGCGCGGTTCTGGGGGCGCCGCTCTTCTTCGGGATGAAGGTCGTGCACACCCCGTCGCCATGAGCGATCGTGGCCAGTCGCTGGACATGGGTGCCGAGCAGGCCGGCGAAGACCTCGGTCTCCGCCTCGCACAGCTGCGGGAACTGCTCGGCGACATGCGCGACCGGGCAGTGGTGCTGGCAGAGCTGCTCGCCGACCGGTGCGCTGCGCGCCGTAGCAGCGTACCCGTCGGCGGTCAACGCCCTGGCCAGCGCCTCGGTGCGGTCCTCGGGATCGGCGCTCTCCACGGCCTCGCGGTAGCTCACCGCCTGGGCGGCGAGCCGGGCGCGGGCGAACGCGGCGACGGCGGCGTCGCCCTTCTCCCCGCCGCCCGCCGTCTGCGCGATCCAGCGCAGGGCGTCGGCCGCCAGGGTGTCGTACGCCTGGTCGAAGGCGTCCCGCCCGCTGTCAGTGAGGGCGAAGGCCTTGGCCGGGCGGCCGCGGCCACGCGAACCGTAGATCCGCTGCTCGCGGGGCTCGACGACTCCGTCGGCGACCAGCGAGTCGAGGTGGCGGCGGACCGCGGCCTGGGTGAGCTGGAGACGGCTGGCCAGTTCGGCCGCCGTCGACGGGCCGTGGTCGAGGATCGACCGGGCCACGCGATTACGGGTGCTGCGCTGTCCGTCGTCCTCGAACGATGTGGGGTGAGCGGGCAGGGGGGATTCGGCGGTCTCCCGGACCGCCGCCGCCTTCTCGGCCTCGCTCGTGTATTTCACAACGCCATTGTTGCGTAATTCTCCGCGATGCGACAACCCACGATCCGCGGGCATACGCGTGGGCTCTGTCACTAAGGGTCACCTAAGGGACGGTACGGGCAGCGCGGACGGAGCCCGCCCCCGGGCGCACCGGGACCGGGGAGCGCGGGCCGTCGGTACCGGCCCGGGAGCACCTCGCCGTACGCCCGCACCAGGTCCGGCAGCCCGGAACGTGCCCTCGCCGCGGGGCGGGCGCCAATGCTCCGACGCGCCGCCGTGGCCGAAGAGCGGTACACCCCGGCGCGCGCGCATCTCTCGTCCGGGCGTACGACGAACGGTGCGCGGCCGGTGGCGCACGGCTGTCGCACCGCTCCCCGCCCCTGGCGACCACGGCGACGGCCGCGGTTCGTAGACTCTGCGGCATGCGAAGCGTCCCCGTCGTCCAGGTCCAGGGACTGGTCAAGCGGTACGGCCCGAAGACCGCGGTCGACGGCCTCGACCTGTCCGTCGGCGCGGGCACCGTCACCTCGGTCCTCGGCCCCAACGGCGCCGGGAAGACCACGACCGTCGAGACCTGCGAGGGCTACCGCCGCCCCGACGCCGGCACGGTACGGGTCCTCGGCCTCGACCCCCTCGCGGACGCGGCGGCCCTGCGCCCCCGCATCGGCGTGATGCTCCAGTCCGGCGGGGTCTACCCGGGGGCCCGCGCCGACGAAATGCTGCGCCACACGGCCAAGCTGCACGCCCACCCCCTCGACGTGGACACGCTGATCGAACGCCTGGGCCTCGGCTCCTGCGGGCGTACGGCCTACCGACGGCTCTCGGGCGGCCAGCAGCAGAGGCTGGGGCTCGCCATGGCCGTCATCGGACGGCCCGAACTGGTCTTCCTCGACGAGCCGACCGCCGGGCTCGATCCGCAGGCCCGGCGCGCCACGTGGGAGCTGGTGCGGGAGATGCGCGCCGACGGCGTCACGGTCGTCCTCACCACGCACTCCATGGACGAAGCCGAGCAGCTGTCGGACGATGTCGCGATCATCGACGCCGGCCGGGTGGTCGCCCAGGGCAGCCCCGAGGCGCTCTGCCGGGGGGGCGCGGAGAACACCCTGCGCTTCACCGGGCGGCCCGGGCTCGACCTCGCCGCACTGCTCAAGGCGCTTCCCGCGGACACCGCTGCCGTCGAGCTGACCCCCGGTACGTACCGCGTCACCGGCAAGATCAACCCGCAGCTGCTGGCCACCGTCACGTCCTGGTGCGCCCAGCACGGCGTGATGCCGGACCGGATCGCGGTCGAGCAGCACACCCTGGAGGACGTGTTCCTGGAGCTGACGGGCAAGGAGTTGCGCGGATGACCGCCACCGGTACGTTCACCCCGAAGCCCGGAGCGGCGCCGCTCGGCCGGATGATCGCGGCGCAGACGGCGCTGGAGACCCGGATGCTGCTGCGCAACGGCGAGCAGCTGCTGCTGACGGTGGTGATCCCGACCCTGCTGCTGACGCTGTTCAGCGTGGTGGACATCGTCGATACGGGCCGGGGCGAGCCGGTGGACTTCCTGGCCCCCGGCATCCTGGCGCTCGCCGTGATGTCCACGGCCTTCACCGGACAGGCCATCGCCACCGGCTTCGAGCGCCGGTACGGCGTGCTCAAGCGGCTCGGCACCACACCGCTCCCTCGCTGGGCGCTGATGACCGCGAAGACGGGCTCGGTGCTGGTCACCGAGGTGCTGCAGATCGTGCTGCTGACGGTGGTGGCCTTCGCGCTCGGCTGGTCGCCGCACGGCAACCCGGGGGCTGTCCTGCTGCTGCTCGTACTCGGCACAGCGGCGTTCTCCGGGCTCGGCCTGCTGATGGCGGGCACCCTCAAGGCCGAGGCGACCCTGGCCGCGGCCAATCTGGTCTTCCTCCTGCTGCTGGTCGCGGGCGGGGTCGTCGTGCCGCTGAGCAAGTTCCCCGACGCGGCGCAGAGCGTGCTCCAGCTGCTGCCGATCTCGGCGCTGTCGGACGGGCTGCGGGACGTGCTCCAGCAGGGTACGGGCGTGCCGTGGGGCGACCTGGGGATTCTCGCGGTGTGGGCGGCGCTGGGCCTGGGCGCCGCGGCGCGCTTCTTCCGCTGGGAGTGACCGGTCTTCCGCCGGGGAGCGACCGATTGCCGTTCCACGGAGGTCCGGAGGGGCCGCCCCGGCCCTGGACCGTCCGGTAACCGGGGCCCTGCGGCACCTCCCGGGGGACCCCTCGTGAAAAGTTGCACAAGCCCCCGCCTACGATGAACCCGTGCCGAATTCGCTGAACCCCCTCGAGCAGATCGCCCGCCGCTGGCAGCCCTCCGCGCGCTTTGTGCGCCGGGCCGCGCTGGCGACCGTGGTGATGACCGTCGTCATCATCGTCACGGGTGGAGCGGTCCGGCTCACCCAGTCCGGGCTGGGCTGCCCGACCTGGCCGACCTGCACCGAGGGGAGCCTGACGCCGACCCGCGAGATGGGTATCAACGGCATCATCGAGTTCGGCAACCGGATGCTGACCTATGTTCTCTGCGCCGTCGTCGGTCTCGCGATCATTGCCGCCCGCGCCCGTGCCCCGCGTCGACGTGATCTGACCCGGCTGGGCTGGGCGCAGTTCTGGATGGTGATGAGCAATGGGGTCGTGGGCGGGATCACCGTGCTGACCGGCCTCAATCCGTACATCGTCGCCACGCACTTCCTGACCGCGTCCGCGCTGCTCACGGTCGCGGTGGCGATGTGGCAGCGCGCCGGCGAGGCGGACGCCCCGGCCCGGCCGCTGGTGGGCGAGCCGGTGCGCCGGCTCGCCTGGCTGACCGTCGCGGTCACGGGCGCGCTGATCGTCGTCGGCACGGTCGTCACCGGTGCGGGCCCGCACGCGGGCGACGCCCACGAGGTGCACCGCATCCGCCTCGACTGGGAGCGGGTCACCCAGCTCCATGTCGACCTGGTCTTCCTGCTGCTCGGCCTGGTGATCGCCCTGCTGCTGACGTTGCGGGCGGTCGACGCCCCCGCCGCCGCGCGCCGACGGGTCCGCGAGCTGCTCGTCGTGCTGCTGGCGCAGGGCGCTGTGGGCTTCGTCCAGTACTTCACGCACCTGCCCGAGCTGATCGTCGGCGTCCATATGCTCGGCTCCAGCCTGGTGTGGATCGCCGTGCTACGGGTGCCGTCGGCGCTGCGCGAGCGCCCGCTGCCGGAGGCCGGGAGCGGCGTGCCGGGCCCGTCCCCCGAGGGTTCAGCGGTGAAGGCCGCCGTCTGAGGGCCGTCACCGGCCAGGGAGCCGACCGGGGCCCCGGCCCAGTGGCACCAGCCCCCTGGTCCTGGGCGGGTGCGCGTCCCCCGCACCGAGCAGTGCGGCGACCGCCGGTAGTCGACGGCGCGTGACCGAACACCTTGGCCCGCCCTCGCCCCGCAGCCGGGCCGGCGACTCGGGAACCATCCGCTGAGCCGAGCACATCCGGCTCCGGCAGAGCGTGGCGCCGGTGGTGAAGAGGAGCGGTTTCCCGACGGCTGCGGCTCCGGCCGCGTCCGCGCCCAGCGGGCAACGCGACCCGGTTCTCGCGGGCCCGTGAGCACCCCGGCGCTCAGTGCCCACCGATCAGGTCACGACGGCCCGTGCTGCGCGGCCGCCGCCGTCCGGGCTCCAGGACACCGCTCGTCCGACGGCAGGCTCGATGGCGCTCGGGCGGGCAGTGCGGCTCCCGGCCCATTCAGCAGCGCACAGGAACGGCGTACGCGCACCCGGCCCCGGCATCGAAGAAAGCGGTGTCGGGTGCCGCGGAGTGGTGGAGATACCTCGAAGGTGCCGGAGGCCGGTCCGCGGCAAGCCGAACCAGTACTGGTCCACCCGGGGTGACGGGGGGACCACAGCGTCCGCGCCTGCCGTCGGAACCGTCCCGCGCTCCGACGGCATGGGCGGCTCTCAGGTGTTGCTCGGGCCTCCGAGCTGGATACCCGCCATTCGGCTCCACTCGTACGGGCCGGTGCGGACCTTGGCCGCGAGGTCACCGTCGAAGGAGTCGTGCAGGGTGATTCCGGCCCGCTCCGCGGCGCTCCGCGCGATCGCGTGCGTGGGGGCCACGAGGTCGCCCCAGCCGCCGTCCTCGCCGACGAGCACAATCCGGGTGCCCATCTGTCCGATGTAGGCGAGCTGGCCCTCGGCGCTCCCGCCGTGGCTCTTGGCGAAGGCCTTGATCTGCTTCGCGAGCCGGGCGGCCCGGCGCTCGGCCCCGGCGTCCGGAGTGCTGTCCTCGGCCTGCTTGGTGTCTGCCATGGGAACGATGCTACCGGCCGGTAGATCAACTGGCGACGGCCGGTGGAAGTGGCTTCGGCCACGCCTCGGCGGGAGGGCGGGTCAGCGCCGGAACACGCCTTCGTGGAAGGGCGGGTCAGCGCAGGAAGGGGTCCACAGCGATGGCCACGAACAGGAGCGAGACATAGGTGATGGACCAGTGGAACAGCCGCATCTCCTTGAGCTTGGCACCCGCTGCGCCCGCCTTGGCGCGCGCCTGGAGCCCGTGCGCCTCCCTGAGCCACCATCCGCCGGCCAGGACGGCCACCAGCGGGTAGAACCAGCCGACGTACCCCAGCGGCCACAGGGCCAGCGAGACGGCGACCATGACCCAGCTGTAGAGCACGATCTGGCGGGCGACGACCGTGTTGGCGGCGATGACGGGCAGCATCGGCACGCCCACGCGCGCGTAGTCCTCCCGCACCTTCATCGAGAGCGGCCAGTAGTGCGGCGGCGTCCAGAAGAAGATGACGAGGAAGAGGACGACGGCGGCCCAGGAGACCGAGTTCGTCACGGCGGACCAGCCGATGAAGACCGGCATGCAGCCGGCGATACCGCCCCACACGATGTTCTGGGCGGTGCGCCGCTTGAGGATCATCGTGTAGACGACGACGTAGAAGAGCAGCGCCCCCAGGGACAGCGCCGCCGACAGCCAGTTGACCAGGACGCCGAACCACACCGTGGAGATCACGGCCAGCGCCAGGCCGAACACCAGACCCTCGCGCGGGGACACCAGGCCGGTCACCAGCGGCCGCTGGGACGTACGGTCCATGAGGGCGTCGATGTCACGGTCGATGTACATGTTGAGCGCGTTGGCGCCGCCGGCGGAGAGGTATCCGCCGACGCAGGTGGCGAGTACCAGCCACAGATCCGGCACGCCCTGCTCGGCCAGGAACATCACCGGCACGGTGGTGATCAGCAGCAGCTCGATGATCCGCGGCTTCGTCAGAGCCACGAACCCCATGACCCGGGCCCCGAGCGGCCGGTGACCGGGACTCTCCTCGATCTCCCCCATAGCCCCGCGGGCGTGGGTGGGGGTTCCCCCGGCGGAGCCAGGGGGAGTACCCCCACCCGCAGGACGGGATTCGACGGCCGTCACGTACACCCCTGTATAGCGGCTCCGGCGGCTCGCACCGCGGGCACAGACCAGCAAGCACCGGTGATGAAGGCCGGTGAGGACTTGCGCGTACCACGCCACTCTAGACGTAGCGGATACGCCGCCCGTCCCGGGGGTGGGTCGTGTTGGCCGTCGTCGGTTCATGCCCGGGAGCACTGCTGACGAGCGGAGCCGCACCGCTCCCTTCGCTCCGGAAAAGTGCCCGCCCGCCTGAGACAGAGACGTAGGACACACGTATTCGGTAGCGCCGGACACCGGTCCGGCAGCCGAGACACATCGAAAAATGCGCGTTCACGCGAGGGTAGGCTCGACAGCGCCCGGTGCGCAGAAGGTCACCGGCTTCGACATGTGGAGAGGAGCCCTGACTCAGGGTGAGCACCAAGCCGACCACCACAGACCTCGAGTGGGCCGAACTGGACCAGCGGGCTGTCGACACCGCCCGCGTTCTGGCCATGGATTCCGTGCAGAAGGTCGGTAACGGCCACCCGGGCACAGCCATGAGCCTGGCTCCGGCCGCGTACCTGCTCTTCCAGAAGCTGATGCGGCACGATCCGGCGGACGCGAACTGGACGGGACGCGACCGCTTCGTCCTCTCCCCCGGCCACACCAGCCTGACCCTCTACATCCAGCTCTTCATGGCAGGCTACGGCCTGGAGCTGGACGACCTGAAATCCTTCCGCACCTGGGGCAGCAGGACACCGGGCCATCCCGAGTACGGCCACACCGCCGGCGTCGAGACCACCACCGGCCCGCTCGGCCAGGGCATCGCCAACGCCGTGGGCATGGCGATGGCCGCCCGCTATGAGCGCGGCCTCTTCGACCCGGATGCCGCCCCGCAGTCCTCCCCGTTCGACCACACGATCTGGACGATCGTCTCCGACGGCGACCTGGAGGAGGGCATCTCGGCGGAGGCCAGCTCGCTGGCGGGCCACCAGAAGCTCGGCAGCATCGTCGCCCTGTACGACGACAACCACATCTCGATCGAGGGCGACACCGCGACCGCGCTGTCCGAGGACGTCCTGAAGCGCTACGAGGCGTACGGCTGGCACGTCCAGCGCATCGAGCAGGCCCCGAACGGCGACTTCGACATCCACCAGCTGTACGCGGCGCTCAAGGCCGCACAGGCCGAGACCGAGCGCCCCTCCATCATCGCGGCCCGTACGATCATCGCCTGGCCCGCGCCGCACGCGCAGAACACCGAAGCGGCCCACGGCTCCGCGCTCGGCGCCGAGGAGGTCGCCGCGACCAAGAAGGTGCTCGGCTTCGACCCCGAGCGGGACTTCCAGGTCGACGACGAGGTGTTCGCCCATGTCCGGCAGGCGCTGGACCGCGGCCGTGAGGCGCGCGCCGCCTGGGACAAGCAGTTCCAGGAGTGGCGCAACGCCAACCCCCAGCGCGCCGCCGAGTTCGACCGCATCGCCGCGGGTGAGCTGCCCGAGGGCTGGGAGCAGAAGCTGCCCGTCTTCGAGGCCGGCAAGGACGTCGCCACCCGTAAGGCGTCCGGCGAGGTCCTCAAGGCGCTGGGCGGTGTGATCCCCGAGCTGTGGGGCGGCTCCGCCGACCTCGCGGGCTCGAACAACACCACGATCGACCCGTCGTCCTCGTTCCTCCCCGCGGACAACCCGCTGCCCGAGGCGAACCCGTACGGCCGGACGGTCCACTTCGGCATCCGCGAGCACGCCATGGGTTCGACCATGAACGGCGTCGCCCTGCACGGCAACACCCGTATCTACGGCGGCACGTTCCTGGTGTTCTCGGACTACATGCGCCCGGCGGTGCGGCTGGCCGCGCTGATGCGACTGCCGGTCACCTACGTCTGGACGCACGACTCGATCGGCCTCGGCGAGGACGGCCCGACCCACCAGCCGGTCGAGCACCTTGCGGCGCTGCGCGCCATCCCGGGGCTGAACATGGTCCGGCCCGCGGACGCCAACGAGACCTCGGTCGCCTGGCGCGAGATCATGCGCCGCCACAGCGCCAGGCCCGCGCCCCACGGTCTGGCCCTCACCCGGCAGAACGTGCCGACGTACGCGCCCAACGACGACGCCGCCAAGGGCGGTTACGTCCTGTTCGAGGCCGAAGGGCCCGACGGGCAGAGCGCGGCGCCCCAGGTCATCCTGATCGCGACCGGCTCCGAGGTGCAGCTGGCCGTCGAGGCGCGCGCGAGGCTCCAGTCGACCGGTGTCCCGGCCCGGGTCGTCTCGATGCCGTCCGTCGAATGGTTCGAGGAGCAGGACCAGGGGTACCGCGACAGCGTGCTCCCGCCGTCCGTGAAGGCCCGGGTCGCGGTCGAAGCCGGAATTGGCCTGACCTGGCACCGGTTCGTCGGCGAAGCCGGCCGGATCGTCTCGCTGGAGCACTTCGGTGCGAGCGCCGACTACAAGGTGCTGTTCCGCGAGTTCGGCATCACCGCCGACGAGGTCGAGACCGCCGCGCGGGAATCTCTCGCCGCCCTCGGTCGCTGACGCCCCTAGACGACAAGTAGGAGATGCAACTCTCATGGCAGACGCACTCAAGCGCCTCTCCGACGAAGGCGTGGCGATCTGGCTGGACGACCTGTCTCGCCGGCGCATCACATCCGGCAACCTCGCCGAGCTGATCGACCAGCAGCACGTGGTCGGCGTGACCACCAACCCGTCGATCTTCCAGAAGGCGATCTCCGGTGGCGACGGGTACGAGCAGCAGCTCGCCGACCTCGCCGCCCGCCGGGTGACCGTCGAGGAAGCCGTCCGTATGATCACGACAGCGGACGTCCGGGACGCCGCCGACGTGCTGCGGCCGGTCTTCGACGCGACCGGCGGCCGCGACGGCCGGGTCTCCATCGAGGTCGACCCGCGTCTGGCGCACAACGCCCGGGCCACCGTCGCCGAGGCCAAGCAGCTCGCGTGGCTGGTCGACCGGCCGAACACCTTCATCAAGATTCCGGCCACCCGGGCGGGCCTGCCTGCGATCACCGAGACCATCGGCAAGGGCATCAGCGTCAACGTCACGCTGATCTTCTCGCTGGAGCGCTACCGCGCGGTGATGGACGCCTATCTCGCCGGTCTGGAGAAGGCCAAGGCCGCCGGGCTGGACCTCGCCCAGATCGAGTCCGTCGCGTCCTTCTTCGTCTCCCTGGTGGACACCGAGATCGACAAGCGGCTGGACGCCCTGGGAACCCCCGAGGCCAAGGAGCTGCGCGGCAAGGCCGCCATCGCCAATGCCCGGCTCGCGTACCAGGCGTACGAAGAGGTCTTCGCCTCGGACCGCTGGGCGGCCCTGGAGAAGGCCGGCGCCAACCGGCAGCGTCCGCTGTGGGCCTCGACCGGGGTCAAGGACCCCGCGTACAAGGACACCCTGTACGTCGACGAGCTGGTCGCCCCCGGCACCGTGAACACCATGCCGGAGGCCACCCTCGAGGCGGTCGCCGACCACGGCGACATCAGGGGCGACACCGTGCGCGGCACCTACGAGCAGGCCCGGGCCGACCTCGATGCGCTGGCGACGGTCGGTGTCTCCTACGACGACGTGGTCCAGGTCCTCGAGGACGAGGGCGTCGAGAAGTTCGAGACCGCCTGGATCGACCTGTTGAAGTCCACCGAGGCGGAGCTCAAGCGCCTCGCCCCATCGGAGGCGTGAATTGACCACACCGTCCGCACGGGGCAATCCGCTGCGTGACCCACGGGACCGGCGGCTTCCGCGTATCGCGGGGCCGTCCGGCCTGGTCATCTTCGGCGTCACGGGAGACCTGTCCCGCAAGAAGCTGATGCCGGCCGTCTACGACCTGGCCAACCGCGGGCTGCTGCCGCCGGGCTTCTCGCTCATCGGCTTCGCCCGCCGCGACTGGGAGCACGAGGACTTCGCGCAGGTCGTGCACGACGCTGTCAAGGAACACGCCAGGACGCCGTTCCGCGAGGAGGTCTGGCAGCAACTCGCCGAGGGCTTCCGCTTCGTGCCCGGCGAGTTCTCCGACGGCGGCGCCTTCGAGAAGCTGAAGTCGACGATAGAGGAGCTGGACAAGGCCCGCGGAACGGGCGGCAACTTCGCCTTCTATCTGTCGGTGCCGCCGAAGTTCTTCCCCACCGTCGTGGAGCAGCTCAGGGAGCACGGTCTCTCGGAGGGCTCGGGCGACTCCTGGCGGCGCGCCGTGATCGAGAAGCCCTTCGGCCACGACCTGAAGAGCGCCCAGGAGCTCAACAACATCGTCCACGAGGTCTTCCGCCCGGGCGATGTCTTCCGGATCGACCACTACCTGGGCAAGGAGACGGTCCAGAACATCATGGCGCTGCGCTTCGCCAACACGATGTTCGAGCCGATCTGGAACCGCAGTTACGTCGATCATGTCCAGATCACGATGGCCGAGGACATCGGCATCGGGGGGCGCGCCGGGTACTACGACGGCATCGGCGCCGCCCGTGATGTGATCCAGAACCATCTGCTCCAGCTGCTGGCGCTGACCGCGATGGAGGAGCCCTCCTCCTTCGACGCCAAGGCGCTGGTGACCGAGAAGCTGAAGGTCCTCGGCGGCGTCAAGCTGCCCCGGGACCTGGGCAGGCACACCGTACGCGGCCAGTACGCGCGCGGCTGGCAGGGCGGCACGGAGGTGCGCGGCTACCTCGAGGAGGACGGCATTTCGCCGGACTCGCGCACCGACACCTTCGCCGCGATCAAGCTGGAGATCGACAACCGCCGTTGGGCGGGAGTCCCCTTCTATCTGCGGACCGGAAAGCGGCTCGGCCGCCGGGTCACCGAGATCGCGGTGGTCTTCCAGCGCGCACCGCACTCCCCCTTCGACACCACCGACACCCAGGAGCTCGGGCAGAACGCCCTGGTCATCCGGGTGCAGCCGGACGAGGGGGTCACCATCCGGTTCGGGTCCAAGGTGCCCGGCACCCAGATGGAGATCCGGGACGTGACGATGGACTTCGCGTACGGCGAGTCCTTCACCGAGTCCAGCCCCGAGGCGTACGAACGGCTGCTGCTCGATGTCCTGCTGGGCGACGCCAACCTCTTCCCCCGCCATCAGGAGGTGGAGGAGTCCTGGCGCATCCTCGACCCGATCGAGGCGTACTGGGACAAGCACGGCCGGCCCGAGCAGTACACCGCCGGCACCTGGGGGCCGAAGGCCGCGGACGAGATGCTCGCACGAGACGGACGGAGCTGGCGCCGGCCATGAGGACCGAACTCACCGAGACCACCTCCAGCCAGATCAACCACGCTCTGGTCAAGGCGCGCCGGGCGACCGGCACGCCCGCCGTCGGCATGGTGCTCACCCTGGTGATCGTCACCGACGAGGGAAACCACTACGACGCGCTGAGAGCCGCGAGCGAGGCGTCCAAGGAGCACCCCTCCCGGATCCTCGTGGTCATCAAGCGGCCGGGGCGCTCGCCGCGCGACCGCAAGATGGCCCGGCTCGACGCGGAGGTACGGGTCGGCGGCGAGACCGGTACCGGGGAGACCGTGCTGCTGCGGCTGCACGGTGAACTCGCCCACCACGCCTACTCGGTCGTCCTCCCCCTGCTGCTGCCCGATGCCCCGGTGGTCGTCTGGTGGCCCGAGGAGGGGCCGGAGAACCCCGCCGAGGACCCGATCGGGCAGGTGGCGGCCCGCCGGGTGACCGACGCGGCGGCCACCGAGGACCCGGTCGCGACGCTGGAGCTGCGGGCCAAGGCCTACAGCCCGGGCGACACCGATCTGGCCTGGACCCGGATCACGGGGTGGCGCAGTGTGCTCGCGGCAGCCCTGGACCAGAGGCACTCGGCGATCAAGTCAGCCGTGGTGGAGGGCGAGGCGTACAACCCGAGCAGCGAGCTGCTCGCGCTGTGGCTCGCCGACCGGCTGGGCGTGCCGGTCGAACGCACCGTCTCGGAAGGGCCGGGCCTGACCGCCGTACGACTGGAGACGGCCGACGGCACGATCTGCCTGGACCGGGCCAATGGCTCCCTGGCCGAGTTGGCCATGCCCGGCCAGCCGGACCGGCATGTGGCGCTGAAGCGACGGGAGACCAACGAGCTGATCGCCGAGGAGCTCCGGCGGCTGGACCCGGACGAGATCTACGCGGCCACGGTGAAGTTCGGGGCGACCAAGCAGGGAAAGAGCGTCATCGCTGCCGGAACGGGCGACTCCGGCCGTCGCCCGCCCGCCGGAACCGACGACACCGGCTCCGCTGCCGCGACCGAGGCACCGGCCGCGCCGGCGGAGAGCACCACAGCCCGGAAGGCGGCGAAGTGACCGCTCCTCAGGTCGTGGTCCACCGCGACAAGGAGCTGATGGCGCAGGCCGCGGCGGCCCGGCTGATCACGAAGCTCGTGGACGCCCAGGCCGCCCGGGGCTTCGCCTCGGTGGTGCTCACCGGCGGACGGAACGGCAACGGCCTGCTGGCCGCGCTGCACCGGTCCCCGGCCCGGGACGCCGTGGACTGGTCACGGCTGGATCTGTGGTGGGGGGACGAGCGCTTCCTGCCTGAGGGCGACCCGGAGCGGAACGACACCCAGGCCCGGGAGGCGCTGCTGGACGCGGTGCCGCTCGACCCGAAGCGGGTCCATCCGATGCCGGCCGCGGACGGGCCGTTCAACGACGACGTGGAGGCGGCGGCGGAGGCGTACGCGGCCGAACTCGCGGCGGCGGCGCGGCCGGAGAACCACGCCTCGGTGCCCTCCTTCGACGTGCTGCTGCTGGGCGTGGGCCCGGACACGCATGTGGCCTCGCTCTTCCCGGAGATGCCGGCCGTCCGGGAGACCGAGCGTACGGTCGTCGGGGTGCGGGGCGCACCGAAGCCACCACCCACCCGGATCTCGCTCACCCTCCCGGCGATCCGGGCGGCGCGTGAGGTGTGGTTGCTCGCCGCGGGCGAGGACAAGGCCCAGGCGGCGGCGATCGCGCTGTCGGGGGCCGGTGAGATCCAGGCTCCGGCGGCCGGGGCGCGGGGGCGCAGCCGGACGCTGTGGCTGCTCGACGCGGCCGCGGCGGCGAGGCTGCCGCGCGGGCTGTACCCGCCCGCCTCCCCCTGAGCACTGCCCCACCAGTTCGTGGACCCTCCTGACCGCTGATCGCGGTCGCCGGTACGGGTCACCGGTCGTCGTCCGAAGCCCCGGGACCACTGGCCCCGGGGCTTCTGTCCGGCACTGGTCCGCGCCGGGCCGCCGGCGGACCCGGGCCTTCCCGGCCAGCGTGACCGGGGCTTTCCTGGCCCGGGGAACGCTCCTCAGCGTCCGCGCAGCGTGCGGTAGCGAGCGACCAGAGCGGCGGTGGAGCTGTCCAGGCCCGTGCCGCCGGTGCCCTCGGTCAGTACGGGCTCGATGCGCTTGGCCAGGACCTTGCCCAGCTCGACCCCCCACTGGTCGAAGGAGTCGATGTTCCAGACGGCGCCCTGGACGAACACCTTGTGCTCGTACAGCGCGATCAGCTGGCCCAGCACCGACGGGCTGAGTTCCGTCGCCAGGATCGTGGTGGTGGGGCGGTTGCCGTGGAAGGTGCGGTGCGACACCTGCTCGGGCGGCACGCCTTCGGCCGCGACCTCCTCGGCGGTCCTGCCGAAGGCGAGCGCCTGCCCCTGGGCGAACAGATTGGCCATCAGCAGATCGTGCTGTGCGGCCAGTTCGGGGCTCAGCTCGTCGACGGGACGGGCGAAGCCGATGAGGTCGGCCGGGATCAGCTTGGTGCCCTGGTGCAGCAGCTGGTAGTACGCGTGCTGGCCGTTGGTGCCGGGCGTGCCCCAGACGACCGGTCCGGTCTGCCAGTTCACCGGGTTGCCCTCGCGGTCCACGGACTTGCCGTTGGACTCCATGTCCAGCTGCTGGAGGTAGGCGGTGAACTTCGAGAGGTAGTGGCTGTAGGGAAGCACCGCATGCGACTGGGCGTCGTGGAAATTGCAGTACCAGATGCCCAGCAGACCCAGCAGCAGCGGAGCGTTTGCCTCCGGCGGAGCGGTCCGGAAGTGCTCGTCGACGAGGTGGAAGCCGTCCAGCATCTCGCGGAAGCGCTCCGGGCCGATGGCGATCATCAGCGAGAGACCGATGGCGGAGTCGAAGGAGTACCGCCCCCCGACCCAGTCCCAGAACTCGAACATGTTCTGGGTGTCGATGCCGAACTTCGCCACCTCCTCCCCGTTCGTGGAGAGGGCCACGAAGTGGAACGGCACCGCGGCCTCGTCCCCGCCGAGCCCGTCCAGCAGCCACTTGCGGGCCGAGGTCGCGTTGGTGACCGTCTCGATGGTGGTGAAGGTCTTCGAGGCGACGATGAAGAGCGTCTCGGCCGGGTCCAGGTCCCGTACCGCCTCGTGCAGATCCGCGCCGTCGACATTGGAGACGAACCGGAGGGTCAGCGAGCGGTCGGTGTACGCGCGCAGCGCTTCGTACGCCATGGCCGGGCCGAGGTCGGAGCCGCCGATGCCGATGTTGACGACGTTCCTGATCCGCCGGCCCGTGGAGCCGACCCACTTCCCGGAGCGGACCGAGTCGGCGAAGCCCGCCATCTTGTCGAGCACCGCGTGCACCTTCGGGACGACGTTCTCGCCGTCCACCCGGATGACCGCGTCCCGGGGGGCACGCAGCGCGGTGTGCAGCACCGCGCGGACCTCCGTGACGTTGATCTTCTCTCCGCGGAACATCGCGTCCCGCAGCTCCGCCACACCCGTCGCCGCCGCGAGCTCGCGCAGCAGCCGCAGCGTCTGGTCGGTGATCAGGTGCTTGGAGTAGTCCAGGTGCAGATCGCCCACCTGGAGGGCGTACCGCTCGCCGCGGTCGGGGTCACCCTCGAACAGCTCGCGCAGCTGCACCTCCCCCAGCAGCTCCCGATGCCTGCCCAACGCGGTCCACTCCGGCAACCGATCGAGCCTGGTACGGCCTTCTGCATTCATCTGCGCCCATCACCACTTCTCTCGTACCTGCCCCGCTGCGGGTCCCAACCTAATTGATCAGGATCCGGTACGCGGTGTCTCCCGGCTGTCGCCACGGCCACGCGCGGGTGTCGGCACGGCGACACCGGTCAGGAACGGCCCGGCTGCCGACAGCATGGGGACACCCCCCAGGCGTCGGCCACCGCACGGCCTGGACGCGTTCGGCCCGGCCCCCCAGGGATTCTCCTGGGAGGCCGGGCCGAAGGAAAGGCCACTGTGCGAGCGGCGGACAGAGCTTAGATCTCGCCCCGCAGCTTGGCGAGCGCCTCGGCGAGGATCGCCTCACCATCGGCATCACTGCGCCGCTCCCGGACGTAGGCGAGGTGCGTCTTGTACGGCTCGGTGCGCGGCGGGTCCGGCGGGTTGTCCCGGTCCTTGCCGGCGGGAAAGCCGCAGCGGGGGCAGTCCCAGGTATCGGGAATCTGCGCGTCGCTGGCGAAGCTCGGCTGCGTCTCGTGCCCGTTCGAGCACCAGAAGGAGATGCGGAGGCGCGGCGCGGACTCGCCCCGCTCGGCCTCCCCCATCGGCCCCGCTCCGACCCGACTTCCACGGATCGCGTTGCCACTTGCCACGGTCGTAACTCCCTGCGTGATGGTGCCGCGAAGCATCAATAGGCAGCTCCGCTGCCGAGCGCCCCAGTCTACGTAAGGCCCAACGCGCGTCCAGTGACAGGAGTTACACACCGCCCCCCAAGGACGCAAGCCTCATGATAAGCCCGCGCTTGCGACAGTGCGTCAGCCGTCCAGTTTGACGAGCACTCCGAGAGTGACAATGCACGCGAACCACAGCAGTCCGACCACGATGGTGATCCGGTCGAGGTTCCGCTCGGCGACGGAGGAGCCGCCGACCGAGGACTGCATACCGCCACCGAACATGTCGGACAGACCGCCACCCTTTCCCTTGTGCATCAGCACCAGCAGCATCATCAGCAGGCTGAAGACGATCAGGGCGATCGAGAACCCCATAATCACGGCTGGACCAACTCTCTCGGACGGTGACGGACGCTGCGCTCGGTCGAACTGCTTGCTCGACGGGACTGCTCGGGGGTCGGGGGGGACGTTTT
>NZ_JBQQBW010000104.1:0-22636 GCF_052245415.1 Streptomyces sp. 8N706
TCGGCGACGGTTTGGGCGAAGGTGGGGACGGTGTCGAGGAGTTCCCCGCCCATGCCGGGCCATTGGGAGCCCTGGCCGGGGAAGACGAACACCGTCCCACCGCGCTCGGCACCCGCCTGACCCGTGACGACATCGGTGTGAGGACGGTCCTCGGCCAGGGCCGTCAGAGCCTCCCCCAAAGAAGCCCGGTCCTTCGCGAGGATCACCGCACGATGCCGCAGCGACGTGCGTCCGCGGGCCAGGCCGTCCGCCAGCGCGGGCAGCGGCTCGTCCGCGTACGCGCCGAGGTCCTTCGACAACTCCCGCAGCGCAGCCGGTGACTGGGCCGACAGCAGAACCGGTATCCGCCGGCCGCCTTCCGGCTCCAGGGCCGGTTCGGGTGCCGACGCGGTCTCTTCGGGCGCTTGCTCGACAATCACATGGGCGTTGGTGCCGCTCATGCTGAACGCCGACACTCCCGCCCGGCGCGGCCGGCGCGTCTGCGGCCACGGCGTCGCCTCCGTGGCGAGCGCCACGGTGCCCGGACTCCAGTCGACGTGCGGGGTGGGCGTTCCCGAGTGCAGCGTCGGCGGTACGACCCCGTGCTGGAGGGCGAGCACCGCCTTGAGTACGCCCGCCACACCGGCCGCGGCCTGCGTGTGACCGATGTTGGACTTCACCGAGCCCAGCAGCAGCGGAAGTTCGGAGGTGTGCTCCCGACCGTACGTGGCCAGCAGCGCCTCGGCCTCGATCGGGTCGCCGAGCTTGGTGCCGGTGCCGTGCGCCTCCACCATGTCGATCTCGCCGGCCTGGAGGCCCGCCGCGGCCAGTGCGTCCCGGATGACGCGCTGCTGGGCCGCTCCGCTCGGCGCGGTCAGGCCGTTGGACGCACCGTCCTGGTTGATGGCACTGCCCCGGAGGACGGCGAGGATGCGCCGGCCGTTGCGCCGGGCGTCCGACAGACGCTCCAGCACCAGGACGCCCACACCCTCGCCCCAGGCCGTGCCGTCGGCATCGGCCGCGAACGCCTTGCACCGGCCGTCGACGGAGAGGCCGCGCTGCCGGCTGAAGCTGGTGAACGCCTTCGGCGTGGTCATCACGGTGACTCCGCCCGCCAGCGCCAGCCCCGTCTCCCCGGCGCGCAGCGCCCGCGCGGCAAGGTGCAGCGACACCAGCGACGACGAGCACGCGGTGTCGACCGTGAGCGCGGGGCCCTCCAACCCCAGGACGTAGGCCACCCGGCCCGAGAGAACGCTGGCCGCGTTGCCGGTTGCCAGATGTCCTTCGAGCCCGTCCGGCAGCATGAAGTCCGCGGACCCGTAGTCCTGTCCGCTCATGCCCATGAACACGCCGGCGGTGGTGCCGCGCAGGGAGAGGGCGTCGATGCCGGCGTCCTCGATGGCGTGCCAGGTGGTCTCCAGCAGCAGCCGCTGCTGCGGGTCCATCGCCAGTGCCTCGCGGGGCGATATGCCGAAGAACGCGGCGTCGAAACCCGCCGCGTCGGCGACGAATCCGCCCTTGCGGGCGTAGCTGGTACCGGGGTGGTCCGGGTCGTCGTCGAAGAGTGTGTCGAGCTCCCAGCCGCGGTCGGTGGGGAAGTCCCCCATGGCGTCGCCGCCTTCGACCAACAGCTGCCAGAGCTGTGCGGGTGAGCTGATGCCGCCCGGGAACCGGCACCCGGAGCCGACCACGGCGATCGGCTCCGTGGCCCGGGCGGCCTCCTGGCGCAGCTGCTCGTTCTCCTTGAGCGAGGTGCGCAGGGCTGTGACGACCTGATCGGTCGCAATTGTCATCTTGACCTCCGTCGTGGTCAGTCGCCCATGGCGCGCCGCACAAGGCCGGCGACGTCCAAGGTGTCGATGTCCAGGGTTTCGTTCGGGGCGGCACCGCCCGGTGTGCCGTCGTCCGCGCCGAGGCGGACGAGCCGGTCGTAGAGCCCGGCCGCGTGCAGCTTCTCCAGCGGGATGCGTGCGAGCATGTCCCGGAAGGGGCGCTCTGCCGGATCGGCGGGTGTGGCGTCGCCGCCGTCCGGGGCGAGTTCAGCAGTCAGGCGGTCCACGAGATCGGCCGGGGTCGGGTGGTCGAAGACCAGCGCGGCGGGCAGCCGCAGACCGGTTGCGGCGGTGAGTCGATTGCGTAGGTCCACCGAGGTCAGGGAGTCGAACCCGAGGTCGGTAAAGGCCAGTTTCGGGTCGAACTCCTCGTCCTCGCGGTAGCCGAGCACGCCGCGCACCAGCGTCCGTACGAGGTCGGCGACCGCCCGGCGGCGGTCGGCTTCGGGCAACACGGACAGCCGGTCCTTGGCGCTCGTGTCGTCGGCGCTCGCCGCCGCGGCCCGCTTGCGCGTGGGCGTCATCAGACCGCGCAGCAGAGGATGGACGTCGTCGGCTTCGATGCCGCCGGTGTTGAGGGGGGCCACCAGCACATGGGCGTGTGGCACGTCCCGGGCGATGTCGTGCAGGACGAGCGCCTGGGCCGGCTCCAGGGGGAGGACGCCACCGCGCCGGACGCGGTGGAGGTCCGCCTCCGTGAGGCCGGCGCCCATGCCCGTGTCGCCCGTCCACAAGCCCCAGGCGAGCGCGGTCGCCGGTACTCCGAGTCCGCGTGCGTGATGGGCCAGGGCGTCGAGGAAGGCGTTGGCGGCGGCGTAGGCCGCCTGTCCCGCGCCGCCCAGCGTGGCCGAGGCGCTGGAGTAGAACGTCAGGGCGGCGAGGTCGAGTTCACGGGCCGCGGCAAGCAGCGTCAGCGCGCCGCCCACCTTGGGCCGCAGCACCTCGGCGAGCTGCTCCGGTTCCAGGCTCGTGACGGTGGCACACCAAGGGTGCCGGCCGCATGGATGATCTCGCGTACCGGATGCGCGGCGGGCACGCTGGTGAGGGCATCGGCGAGTTGCCGTGCCTCGGCCACGTCGCAGGCCACCGCGACCGCGTCGGCGCCAAGTGCCGCCAGCTCCTTGGCCAGTGCTTCGGGCCGGGTGCGGCTGAGTAGCAGCAGATGGCGTACGCCCCGTTCGGTGACCAGGTGCCGGGTGAGGTGCCGAGCCAGTGCGCCGTTCGCACCGGTGACGACGACCGTGCCGTCCGGTCCGGGCGGCTCCGGGAGCGTCAGTACGTTCTTGCCGATGTGCAGTGCCTGGCTGACGTGCCGGAACGCCTGCGGCGCCCGCTGCACCGGCCATGCTCTCCGCGGCAACTGCTGCAGCGCTCCGGCCTCGAACAGGGCCAGGACCTCGGTCAGCATCTCCTGGATCCGGTCGGGCCCGGCCTCTATCAGGTCGAACGCCTGGTAGGCGATGCCGGGGTGGTCCACCGCGACCGCCGCGGCGTCGCGGACATCGGCCTTGCCCATCTCGACGAATCGGCCGCCGCGCGGCAACAGCCGTAGCGACGCGTCCACGAACTCGCCCGCCAGTGCGTTGAGGACGACGTCCACACCGCGGCCGCCGGTGGTTGCCGTGATCCGGTCCGCGAACTCCAGCGTGCGCGACGAGGCGAGATGATCGTCGTCGAAACCCGTCGACCGCAGGACATCCCATTTTTCCTTGCTGGCGGTGCCGAACACCTCCGCGCCCCAGTGCCGGGCCAGCTGTACGGCCGCCATGCCGACGCCGCCCGCCGCCGCATGCACCAGCACCGACTGGCCCGCGTCCAGTCCGCCGAGGTCGCGCAGACCGTAATAGGCGGTCAGGAACGCGATCGGGACCGCGGCGCCCTCGGCGAAGGACCACTCCGCCGGCAGCCGGCCGACCATCCGGTGGTCGGTGGTCGCGACCGGCCCGAACGCACCGCTGAACAGGCCCATCACCCGGTCGCCGGGCGACAGCGCGGTCACCTCCGCGCCGACCTCCAGCACCACGCCTGCGGCCTCGCCGCCCATGACCGCAGCGCCCGGGTAGGTGCCCAGCGCGATCAGGACGTCGCGGAAGTTCAGCCCGGCCGCGCGCACCGCGATCCGGATCTCCAACGGCCCCAGGGGAGCGTCGTCGACCGGCTCCAGACGCAGCCCGTCGAGCCTGCCGTTGTCATCCTGGGTCAGCCGCCATGGCGTGCCGGGTGCAGGAGGCAGCAGGGTGTCCGCGTCCTGGACCGGCGTCAGCCGCGGCACGTGCAGCGTGCCGCCGCGTACGGCGAGCTGCGTTTCGCCCAGCGTCCGCGCCATATGGACGGCTGCGGGCAGCAGGCTGCCGTCCGCGTCCCGGCCGAGGTCGATCAGGGTGAGCCGTCCGGGGTGCTCGGCCTGGGCCACCCGGGTCATGCCCCACAGCGGGGCCGTCACCAGGTCCACCGCCTCATCGGGTCCGGTGGTGACCGCTCCCGTGGTGACGACGGCCAGGTGCATCTCCTCGAAGGCGGGCTCGGTCAGCCAGGTCCGCAGCGTGCCCAGGTACCGTTCGGCGGCGGCGGTCACCATGGCGTCGCTGGTCTCGTCCGCCGGCCCCGGACCGAGGACGAGGACGACCGTCGCCGCACGGTTGGCCGCGGCGTGCGCCGGCGCGGCCAGGTCCGGCCAGGTACGGACTGTGCCACCCGCCGCCGTGACCTCCGCCGCGACCGCGTCGGCGAGTGCCGAGCCGCCGATGACGTGGTACTCGGCGGCGGCCGGCGCGGCGTGGTTGCCCGGCAGCGGCTGCCAGTCGATCCGGTGCAGTGCCTCGTGCGCCGACCGCTCGGCCGCTCCCAGGTGCTCGGGGGTGATCGGCCGCAGCCGCAGCGACCGGACGGCCGCGACGGGCGCGCCGCTGTCGTCGGAGACCGCGACCGCCATGGCTTCGGAGCCCTCGGGGGTGACGCGAACCCGCAGCCGGGTGGCGCCCACGGCATGCAGGGTGGCGTCCGTGAAGGAGAACGGCATGGCCGCTTCGGGGCGTTCGGTGCCACTGAGGGCGAGGGTGTGCAGCGCCGCGTCGAACAGTGCGGGGTGCATCCCGTACTGCGCGGCTTCCGTCCGGGCGTCCTCGGGCAGTTCGACCTCGGCGTAGGTGTGGTGGGCGTCGCGCCAGGCGGCCCGTACGCCCCGGAACACCGGACCGTAGTCCAGGCCGCCGGCGGCCAGGCCCGGATAGAGCTCGTCGACCGCCACCGGCACCGCGTCGCGGGGCGGCCACTGGTCCAGTCTGACGGAGGTGCCGGCACCGGCGCCGGTCACGGCCGTGGCATGCAGCGTCCACGCACCGTCCCCGGTGCGGGCGTGCACGGTGATGTCCCGCGCTCCGCCCCCGTCCGGTGCCGAAGCGGTCACCCGCAGCACCACATGCCCCTCGTCGGGCACCACGAGCGGGGCGTGCAGGGTCAGTTCGGCCAGGGTGTCGGCGCCGGTCGTCCAGACGAGCTCGGCCAGCGCGGTGCCGGGGAGCACCACCGTGCCGTGCACCCGGTGGTCCGCCAGCCACGACTGGTCGGCCAGGCCGAGACGGCCGGTGCGGACCTCGCCGCCGTCGGGCAGTTCGACCGCAGCGGTGAGCAGGGGATGGCCGGTGGCGGCCTGTCCTGCGTGGACCGGGTCGCCGGAACCGGGCGCCTGGTCGAGCCAGTGCCGACGCCGTTCGAACGGGTAGGTGGGCAGCGGCCGGAGCGGGGTCTGCGGCACCAGTGGGGACCAGTCCACGGCATGGCCCCGTACCTGCACGGTCGCCAGCGCGGTCAGCAGCTGCGTCATGTCGTCGACGGTGCGGCGCAGGACGGGGACCGCGGCGGTCGGCGGTTCGGCGACCTGGGCGATCAGCGGCACCAGGGTCGCGTCCGGGCCGATCTCCAGGTATGTGGTGACTCCGGTCGCGGCCAGTGCCGAGACGCCGGCGCCGAAGCGGACCGGCTCACGCACATGGCGCACCCAGTACTCGGGGGCGGTGATCTGCTCCGGCGTGACGAGCGTCCCGGTCACGTTCGACACCAGCGGAACGGTCGGGGCCGCGTAGGTGAGGGTCTTGGCGACTGCGCGGAAGTCGTCGAGCATCGGGTCCATCAGGGGCGAGTGGAAGGCGTGGCTGACCCGCAGTCGCCGCACCCTGTGCCCGTCGGCCGCGAGCGCGTCCGCCAGCTTCGTCACCGCGCCCTCCTCGCCGGAGAGCACCACCGACTCCGGGCTGTTGACCGCGGCGATCGCCACCGCCCCCTCGGACGCCGCCAGACACGCCCGAACCTCGGACTCGGGAGCCCGTACGGAGACCATCGCCCCGCCGGGCGGTAGCGCCGCCATCAGCCGGGCGCGAGCCGCGACCAGCGCGCAGGCATCCCGCAGCGACAGCACGCCCGCCACGTGTGCGGCGGCCAGTTCGCCGACGGAGTGCCCTGCGACGGCGCCGGGCCGCAGTCCGAACGCGGCACACATCCGGGCCAGTGCCACCTCCACCGCGAACAGTGCCGGCTGAGCGTGGCCGGTGGCGTCGAGCAGCTCCGTCCCGCCGAGCAGCACCTCTCGGACCGGAATGTCGACGAACTCGTCGAGATGGGCGAGGACGTCGTCGAGGGCCGCTGCGAATTCGGGGGAGGCGGCGTGGAGCGAGGCCGCCATGCCCGGGTACTGGCTGCCCTGCCCGCTGAAGACGAACGCGAGGTCGCCCTGGGTCACTTCGTCCACGACGGCGTTGTCCGCGGCGGCACCCTCCGACACGGCGCGCAGCCCGTCGGCCAGTTCCGCCACGGACGATCCGGTCACCACGGCGCGATGGGCGAAGCCGGGGCTCTTGGATAGCAGGGAGTGCGCGACCTCGGCGGGGGAGTGGTCCACGCCGGACGTCCGCAGTCGACGGGCGTATTCGCGTAGCGCGGCGGGGGTCTTCGCCTCCAGGCACCAGGGGACGACGCCCGGCACTGCCTGCTCAGCCGGGGACTCCGGTGCGGCAGATGGCTGTTCGAGGATGAGGTGGGCGTTGGTGCCGCTGATTCCGAAGGAGGAGACCCCGGCGCGGCGGGGCCGGTCGGCATCGGGCCAGGGGCGGGGCTCGGCTGCCAGCTCGATGCGTCCCGCGGCCCAGTCGACGTGCGGGGTCGGTGCGTCCATGTGGAGGGTCGCGGGCATCATGCCGTGCTGCATCGCGAGGAGCATTTTGATCACGCCCGCCACGCCCGCCGCGGCCTGAGTGTGACCGATGTTGGATTTCACCGCACCCAACAGCAGGGGCGCGTCGCGGTCTTGGCCGTAGGTGGCCAGCAGTGCCTGCGCCTCGATCGGGTCGCCCAGGCGAGTCCCGGTGCCATGGGCCTCCACCGCGTCGATGTCCGCGGGAGACAGGTCGGCCGCTGCCAGTGCCGCGCGGATCACCCGTTGCTGGGACGGGCCGTTCGGGGCGCTGAGCCGACCGCTGGCACCGTCCTGATTCACCGCGCCGGCCCGGATGAGCCCGAGTACCGGGCGTCCGGCCCGCTGTGCGTCCGACAGCCGCTCCAGGAGCAGTACGCCCGCCCCCTCACCCCAGCCGGTGCCGTCCGCGGCCGCGGCGAACGGCTTGCACCGGCCGTCCGGGGCCAGCCCGCGCTGCCGGCTGAACTCGATGAACAGGCCCGGGGTGGACAGCACGGTCACCCCGCCGGCCAGGGCCAGCTCGCACTCGCCGCGACGCAGTGACTCCACCGCGAGATGGATGGCCACCAGCGACGAGGAACACGCCGTGTCAATGGTCAGCGCCGGCCCCTCCAGCCCGAAGGTGTAGGCGATTCGGCCGGAGAGCACGCTTCCCGCGGTGCCGGTGCCGACCAGGCCTTCGACGTCCTGCGTCGCATGCGCGGCGAGCCCGGCGTAGTCCTGGCCGCTGATGCCCATGAACACCCCGGTGGTGCTGCCGCGCACCGCCGCGGGGGAGAGGCCCGCGCGCTCGAAGCATTCCCAGGACGTCTCCAGCGTGAGCCGCTGCTGCGGGTCCATCGCCGCGGCCTCGCGCGGGGAGATGCTGAAGAACGGTGCGTCGAACTCGCCCACCCTGTCGAGGAAGGCGCCCTCGCGCACATAACTCGTGTGCCGGCGGTCCGGGTCGCTGTCGTAGATCTGGTCGAGCCGCCAGCCACGGTCCGCGGGAAAGGCGCCGTACCCGTGCCGGCCGTCCGCGAGCAGCCGCCAGAAATCCTCCGGGGTTTCCACCCCGCCCGGTAGACGGCAGGCCATGGCCGTCACCGCTATTGGCTCCGTACGCGCATGCTCCACTTCTCGCAATTGCGTACGGGTGCGGTGCAGGTCCACCGTCAATTTCTTGAGGTATTCGACGACTTCCTGATCCCTGCTCATATCCCACCCTGTTGTCGAGCATTCGGGGCCAGCCTGAAAGTACTCGGCAACGATCATTCGCGTACACCCCTACTCGCCGCCCCTAATGTTGCCGCTCGGACCCCTAATGGATTGGGGCGGGAAAGATTTCTACGGGGTTCGAAGAAGGGTACGCTTCGGCGCCTCGATGGGGTAATTTAACCGAGCGCCCAGAAATCGAGAACCAGCCCGCCGAACTCGGTCGGCCCGGAGGATCCTCTATATGACGGCATTGCGCGGCGCCGGCGCATCGGTGCGGACGAAACGTGCCCTGGTGGTAGGTGCAGGTATATCCGGAATGGCAACCGCGCTGCGTCTGCAGCAGATCGGCTGGGAGCCGTTGCTGGTGGAACGGGCACCGGGCCGCCGGACCGGCGGCTACTTCACGGTGTTCATGTCCGACGGCTTCGAGCCCGCTAAGCGGCTCGGCATCTTCGACGGACTGCGCGACCGGGCCGACCCCCAAGGGCGGTATCTGGAGATGGACCGCCAGGGCAGGCTGGTGCCAGGCATCAATCCCGCCTCCATGATGCCGGCTTCGACCTCGTACACCGTGCTGCGCGGTGATGTCGAGCGGGCGCTGTTCGAGGCGGTGGACGGCCTGGTGGAAATGCGCTTCTCCTCCGGGCCGACGGAGATCAGGCAGGGCCGCGAGCACGCCGAGGTGACCCTGTCCGACGGCTCCACCGAGCGGTTCGACCTGGTCGTCGGTGCCGACGGTCTGCACTCGACCGTCCGCGAGCTGGTGTTCGGTCCCGAGGACCTCTACCGGCGCGACTTCCACCACGTGGTCGCCGCATGCCTGCTCGACCGCCCGCTCACCGGCCTGCGAAAGGGGGACAACCTGCTGGTGGTCGACACGGGCCGGTCCGTGGCCGTGCAGGCGTTCCACGACCACGACCCGGTCGCCATGTTCCTGTACTGCCATCCCTGGCCCGCCGCGGAGGCACGCAAGCGGCCGGCGGTCGCCCTGCGCAGTACCTACGCCGACTTCAAAGGGCCAGTGGTGCCGGAACTGCTCGACGCCGTCGAGCGGGCCGAGTCCACGCTGTTCGACCAGATCAGCCAGATCCACCTCAACAGCTGGAGCCGCGGCCGGGTGGTGCTCGTCGGCGATTCGGCCTGGTCCCTGACCCTCTATTCCGGCTTCGGCTCGTCGCTGGGCATCTCGGGCGCCCACCTGCTCGGCACTCTGCTGAGCGAGCACGATGAGGACATCCCCGCGGCGCTCGGCACCTGGGAGCAGCGGCTGCGTCCGGTGGTCACCAAGCATCAGAAGAGCGCGCATTTCGCCAAGAACTTTCTGCTGCCCGCCAATAAACCGGCCCGCGTACTGCGCCGCATGGTGGTGCGCACCGCGGCGAATCCCAGGACCGGAAAGATTTTCCAGGCGCTGCTGCCCTCGTCGAAAGCGACGCAGGCCGCCGCCGAAACCAAGAAAGATATCGGAGGACCACGTCCGTGACTCGCATATCGACCGCGCTGCCGCTTTCGCTTGCCGCCGCCCTCGTGACCGTGCTGGCCTTGCCGTCCTCGGCCTCGGCCGACACGACGGACCTTGTCTATTCGTGTGTCGAGGGCAACGCCGATCCGGTCGACCTGACCTATTCGGTCACCATCAGTGCGCCCAAGACCGCGGCCCGCGGCAGCAATATCCCGCTGACCGTCACGGCCACCAAGCCCGCGCCCGCGGCTATTCCGGCCAAGGGCATCAACGGCACCATGGAGATCCGCTACGGCGGCGCGGCCTCCGGCAAGGTGACCGCGACGGGCCTGGTGAACGAGAACGATGTGCCGAAGGGCGAGCCGCTGGTCCTCGGGCCGGGCAAGGCTTCGGTGCCGGCCACCACCGCCGGCGCCTACACCTTCGCGCCCGGCGAGCACTTCGACATGAAGCTGTGGGTCGGTGAGACCCTGTACTGCAAGCTGAACAAGGGTCCGGTACTGGCGCAGACCCGGGTCAAGTAGCCGGTCGGGCAGTCGCGGCCGAGCCTGCGAGCGTCAGCTGCCCGCGGGCTCGGCGTCGTCCCCGCCCAGCAGGATGCCGGCCACCCGCTCGAAGTACGGGGCCACTTCGGGCTGGGTCGCGCCGGCCAGCGCGTCGCTGCGCACTACCGTTCGCGCCACACCGATGCCCAACAGCCACGCGCTGAACAGCTCCGCGCGCAGATCGGCGTTCGGCCCGACGACCAGCTTGCGCAGGCCCGCGATGTAGGTGTCGCACACCTGGTCGTGCAACTGGTCGCGGATCGACTCATCGCCGGCCGACCGCAGCATGGCGATGAAGGGGTGCTCGCCCGCTGGCTCCGGCTGCTGCTCACGGAGGATCATCTCCAGGAGCCGGGAGGGGAGTTCTTCCGCAGGACCGGCGAGTACGGCCCCGGCCGCCTGGGCGTCCTCGGCCGTGGCCTCATCGAACAACTTCCGCTTCGAGCCGAAGTACCGGAACACCAACGACGCGTCCACGCCCACGTCCTGGGCGATGCTGCGGATGTTCGTCCCGGCGTAGCCCTCACGGGCGAACCGGACCCGGGCCGCAGCCAACAGGGCGGCCCGAGTGGCCTCGCGGTCGCGTTTGTGGCGCGTTTGCCGGCTGCTGGACGTCGCGGTCACGGCCTTCTCCTGATGTGTCGTCAGATATTTCGGAGGTCAAGTCATCAATGGTTGACATGATATCCCGAGGTGAGTAGCTTGAGCTAAGTCATCGATCGGTGACTTCGGAGCGTGGCGTCTTCGTGTGCCTTCTGCATGCCTGGCCCCATGGCGTCGTCGCTCCAGGGGTGGAGTTCTCTTGTGTTCACGGGTCTGCGGAGGTTCCCACGATGAAAACGATTGTTGTCTCAGGTGGTACGGACGGCATCGGCAAGGCTGTCGCGCTGACGTACTTGGAGCGCGGTGATGAGGTCGTCGTCCTCGGCCGCAATTCCGAGAAGGGGGCCGAGATCCTGGCTGAGGCTGAGCGCACCGGGGCCGGAGGCCGTGCGCATTTCATCCAGGCCGATCTCAGCCTGATCGGCGAGACCCGCAAGGCCATCGGCGAGATCCGGGCTCGGTTTGCCAAGATCGACGGGCTGGTTCTGTGCGCCCAGCACTTCCGCTCGACCCGCCTGGTCACGGCCGAGGGCTTCGAGAACACCTTCGCGCTGTACTACCTCAGCCGCTTCGTCCTCAGCCACGAGCTGGCCGGCCTGCTGGCCGCCGCGCCCGCGCCCGTCGTGGTCAACGTCTGCGGTCCCGGCGTGGAGTTCGGCGAGATCGTCTGGGACGACCTCGGCGGTGAGCGCGAGTACACCGGCATCGGCGCCCTCATGCAGGGGAGCCGGCTCAACGACCTGCTCGGCGTCGGGTTCGCCCAGCAGCAGGCCAGTCCGGTGCGGTATGTGCTGCTGAACCCGGGCAGCGTACGCACCAGCTTCTCCGGCGAGTACGACCCCGTCATGGCGGAGCAGATCGAAGTCGCGCGGCAGAACGCCAAGCCGGTGGAGGAGGGCATTCTGCCGGTCCTGGCGGCACTCGACACGCCGCCCGCCGCGATGCTCTCCGCATCCATGACGGGCGAGCCGCTGGAGCTCACCGGCTCCGCCTTCGACCCCGATGCCGCGCGGCGCCTCTACGAGCTGACCACGGAACTGCTCGCCGACAAAACCTCCTGAAAGGACCGAGCCATCAGCCAGGCAACGACCGACCGGCAACGGGCGAACCTCGCGTTCGTCGAGAACTGGATCGCGCTCCACAACAGCGATCCGCAACGGATGGTGGAGGAGTGCTACGCCCCCGACGCGGTGATCGTGGTGCCGGGTGTCGAGGAGTTCGGCGTCGCGCGGTTGCGTGAACTGGAGGCCGCGGGTGCCGCCGCCGCGATCGAGCGCAAGACCCGTACTCTGCGGGTGGTCTCCTCCGGTGACGTGGTGGCGGTCGAAGGGGTCACCAGCGCCACGACCACCGGCGAGGCGGCCGGGGAGCCGGTCGTCGAGGAGACGTTCTGGTGCGTTCTCCTCACCCTGCGTGACGGGCTGATCGTCTCCGACCATGCCTATCTCAACACCCACCGGCCTCAGTCGGAGTGACGGAGGGGCCTTCCCACGGTGCCGCGACGCCCGGAACGAGCACGCACAAGGAGTCGATCATGCCCCGTACCTGTCTGGTGACCGGAGCGGCCTCCGGAATCGGCAAGGCTACCGCCGCCCGGCTGCGCGCCCAGGGCCACTCGGTGATCGGCGCCGACCTCAAAGACGCCGACATCTGCGCGGATCTGGCCACCGCCGACGGCCGCGTACAACTGGTCACACAGGCCCGAGAGTTGACCGGCGGGCGGCTCGATGCGGTGATCGCCGGCGCCGGGCTCGCCGCCTTCGACCCCGTCACCGTCAAGGTGAACTACTTCGGTGCGGTGGCCACGCTCGAAGGGCTGCGTCCGCTGCTGGCCGTCGGGCAGGACCCGCGCGCCGTGGCCATCTCGTCGGTGGCCATCCTCCATCCGCACGACTCGGCCATCGTCGACGCGGCGCTGGCCGATGACGAGGTGGCGGCGTCCGCGCTGGCCCAGGCGGCCGTCGACCGCGAGGAGGGGCAGCTGATCTACGGTGCGTCAAAGGCCGCCCTGGCCCGGTGGGTGCGCCGCGCCGCGGTGACCGAGGGCTGGGCGGGCGCGGGGATAGCTCTCAACGCCATCGCGCCAGGCACCGTCCTCACCCCCATGACCCAGGCATTGATTGACAATCCGGGGCTGCGGGATATAGCGGATTCCTCCGTTCCGATGCCGCTGAACGGTCACGCTCGCCCGGAACAGGTCGCCGCCCTCCTCGCCTGGCTGACGTCCCCGGAAAACTCTCATGTCACGGGGCAGATCATCTTCATCGACGGCGGAACCGACGCCGTCCTCCGCGGCGACGGCATCTGTTAGCGGCCGGCGCGGACCGTGCTGCGGGTTCCCATGGAGCGCGCGGCCGGGGCATTTGCCCCGAAAAACAAGGCCGCTTTCGGGAAGCACTTTCTCGCCAGGCGAGAAGTGAACGCCAGGTGGCGAAAAATCGCCCGTTTGAAACCCCCTGCGAAGTAAATGATCTCCCCGTTCCTCGCCTCTTTGTGTAGCATGAAATCAACGGGGTGAGGGTGGCTTCCTTTGGCCCGGCGATACGGATTCTGGCCCCATGGGTTAGGCTGCCGTTGTATTGGTTAGCCGCGCGTGAAGTAAAATCCGCGTGAATTCTCGGGGTGCCTGAATTCTGATAAACATGCAGATCAGGGGGACTTTATAGTGCTAATTGAGCGCGACGAGCAGATACATTTATTGGCGAGACAATTCGACGGACTCACCGCCGGGAGGGGCGGCACGGTGGTTGTCGGCGGCCCCGCCGGCAGCGGCAAAACAGCGCTGTTACGCGCGTTCCTGGGTGAGGTGGCCGACAAGGCCCCTTCTGACGCCACCGATTCGGCCATGCTGCTCCTCACCGCGACCGCCCTGCCCCTCACGCGGAACGTCCCGCTGGGCCTCATCTCCCAACTGCTCGGATCCGTCGAGCTGCCGGCCGACCTGCAGCGCGAGATCGACGTGAGCATCTCCGAACCACTGGTGGGCGGCGTCCTCACGCCCGCCGCCGCGCAGTTGGCCCAGCGCATCGGGGAGGCGGTCCTCGCGCTGGCGGCCGAACGTCCCGTGGTGATCGCGGTCGACGACGTGCAGGACGGCGACGCCCTGTCTCTGGAGTGCCTGACGAATCTGGCCCGGCGCCCCGTGGCGAACCGGGTCCTGGTCGTGGCCGCCGTACGGTCCGGCGTGGGGGACGAACCCTGGCGGTTCCACGGTGCGTTGATGCACGAAGGCATCGGCAGCGGCATACGGCTCGGACGGCTCACCCGACGCGGTGTCGTCGCGCTCGCCGCCGACCGGCTCGGCCGCGCGGTCGCCGACCGGATCGGCTCGGCCTGTTACGAAGCGACCGGCGGCAGCTGCCTGTTGGCCAATGCGGTCCTGGAGGATCACGCCGCCGAATACGGCGGGCCAGCGGAGCAGCGCGGCAACGAGCTGTTCGTCGGCGAGGCGTTCGGCCGGGCCGTGCTCGGCTGCCTGGACCGGAGCGGCAGCGCGGCCCGCCGCGTCGCGGAGGCCGTGGCGGTGCTCGGCGACGCCGTGGCCCCTGGGCTACTGGCGGACGCCGCCGGAGTGGCGGAGCACACCCTCGCCGAGGTCGCCGAGGCGCTCGACGCCATGGGCGTACTGCACAAGGGCGGATTCCGGCACCCGGCCGCCCGCGATGCGGTCCTGGCCCGCCTCACTCCCGCTGAGCGGGCGACGGTCCACACCCGGGCCGCGGCCTATCTCCAGCGGAATGAAGGACTGGTCGACAGGATCGCCGACCATCTCCTCGCCGCCGGCGCGGTCCCCGACCAGAACGCCGTCATGCTCCTGCGGTGTGTCGCCGAGAAGGCCCTGCTCGTCGATGATGTGGACCGCGCCGCTGAGTGTCTGCGGCTGGCCGCCGAGCAGTGCACCGACGAGCGGCGACGCGCCGCGATCGTGGGCCGGCTCGCGTCCGTGGTCTGGCGCAACAGCCCCCTCGCCGTGGCGGAACACCACCTCTGCGCGCTGGTCAAGGCGCTGCACGCGGGCATCCTGCCGACCGACCAGGCACCCGCGGTGCTGGGCTACATGTTGTGGCACGGCCGCGTCGAGGAAGCCAGCGACCTGGTCAGCAGGCTGTACAGGGGTGATGGCACGGTCTCCCCGAGCACCGAGGACACCCACTCGCTGAAATGGTGGCTGCGGCACTCCTATCCGCCACTCGCCGACCGGATCCCCCCGCGGGTGCGGGCGCCCGCCGATCTCCGCGGGATCACGCCGGACATCGTCAACTCGGAGCGGATGGTGGCCGCGGGACTGATCAGTTCCGTGCTCGAAGGCGCCCCGGCCGACGAAGTGGCGGTCGGCGCCCAGCAGATCCTGCAGAGCTTCCCCCTCAACGAGGAATCCCTCGAAACGCTGGCCACGGCGCTGATCGCCCTCATCTACGTCGACCGTCTCGACCTCGCACGGCCGTGGTGCGACGAGCTCATCGAGCGGTCCCAGAAGCGGAGCGCGCCCACCTGGACGGCCGTGCTGTGCTCGGTGCGCGCCGACATCGCCCGGCGCGAGGGCTATATGGCCGCGACCGTGCGGTACGCCCGCCAGGCGCTCGACGCCATGCCCGCCCACAACTGGGGGACGAACATCGGCGTCGTCCGAGCCTCGCTGATCGTGGCGCACACCCGCATGGACGAGTTCGAGGAGGCCGCCGAACAGCTCCAGCAGCCGCTGCCGGACGGCATCTTCGAATCGCGCTTCGGCCTGCACTACCTCTTCGCCCGCGGCCAGTACCACTTCGCGGTCGGGCGCCATTACGCGGCGCTCAACGACTTCCACGCCCTCGGTGACCTGGTGGCGAAGTGGGGCATGGACCTGCCCGGCATCGTCGCCTGGCGGTCAGCCGCGGCCGAATGCCATCTGGAGCTCGGCCGGAAGGACCGGGCTCGAGAACTGGCGGAGGAACAGCTGCGGTTGTCGCCGCACCATGCCTCCCGCCCGGCCGGGTTGGCCCTGCGCATCCTGGCCGCGACGAAGGCATCTGAGGAGGGAATGCCGCTCCTGGACTCGGCGGTGGAGGTTTTCACCCGCTCCGGCGCACGCTTCCACCTGGCCCGCACCCTGCTCGACCTGGCGAACATTCACCACGGCCTGGGAGACGACGGGAAGGCCCGGCTTGCCATCGGCCATGCCCGGCGCGTCGCCAAGGAATGCCGGGCACGGCGGCTGCAGCGTGAGGTACCCGCCCCGCGCACCCCGGGGCTGAGCGAGGATGCCGCCTTGCCCCACTGGACACGGGTGGCGGACGAACTGAGCGAAGCCGAGCACCGGGTGGCGTCCCTGGCGGGCCTGGGGCACACCAATCGGGAGATCGCCGAGAAGCTGTACGTCACGGTCAGCACCGTCGAACAGCACCTCACCCGCGCCTATCGCAAGCTCGGCATCTCCCGGCGGTCCGACCTCACCGCCGCGCTGCGCCTCCAGGCCGTCGGAGCGATCTGAGCAGGTCCGACCCGGCGGCCGTATGCGGGAACGGGGCGGGGTGACCATGTCACCCCGCCCCGTTCCCGAGATCCGCAGCCCTATCGGGATCGGGCCCCTGGTGCCCGCGTGCCCGCTCGCCCGGTCAGCCGTGTCCACGGTCGCCAGCGTCGAGCGATCACCTCGTCCAGGGTCAGCCGCCCGCCGCTCGCCCCTACGGCGAGGCTCACCACCGCGAGTACCAGTACGTACTCGTAGCCCCCTTCATGGACGTAGAAGCCTTTGGCGCCGTGCACGAAGAACAGGGCACCGCCCGTCACCACGGCCAGCAGCACCCCGGTCAGCGGCAGGGTCAGTCCCAGGATCATCGCCGCCCCGCCACCGAACTCGACGCAGAGGGTGAACCAGTAGGACAGGCTGGGCAGCGGAATGCCGCCTGCTGCGAAGCCGGCGATGGACGCGTCGGGGTTCTGGGCCTTGAGCAGCCCGTGGGCGAAGAACACCACGCCCAGTACCAGGCGGGCGATCAGGAAGAGTACATCCCGTGTCCGCTCCCGTGGCGCGTGGCTGTCGTATGCGCTCATGCTGGCCTCTGTCCTTGGGACACGGCCGCGCTGGTCACCGTGTCGATCACCTGCCGGATCATCTGCTGCACCGACTGACCCGCAGGGTCGACCGGTTCGGTGTGCTCGGTCTGCTCGCGACGCGGGCCGCGGTTCTCCTGCACCGGATCGCTGCTCGTCGTCTGCCGCCTTCCGTGAGGGACCGGCTGGCCGTGCGGGGGAGCCACGGCCGGCCGGTCGCGTTGCCGGCAAGAGGTGATGTCGGCCCTCACCACTGGGGCTGGGGGAACGGCTCGGCCGGCGTCACTCCCCGCTCGTGCCGCAAGGTCCGGTCGCAGGCGGCCAGATGCGCACCCAGTGCCTCATCAAACCCCGTTGTCGCCGCGTCGAGCAACAGCTGGCGGCGAATGGCCAGTTCGGCCGGCGCGACCTTGCCGACGCGGGTCAGCAGAGCCTCCAGCGCGGCATCGGGGTCGTCGGTCAGTTCGTCGACCAGCCCGAGCTCGGCGGCGCGGGCGGCGGGCAACTGCGGCGCCAGCAGGCTCAGCTGTCGTGCCCGGGCGATGCCGAGCTGGGTCGTCAGCCGATGCAGCGCCATGCCCGGCCAAGGCGTCGCGCCCAGCACCGGGAGGGCGAACACGGCGTCGGGAGCGGCGATCCGGTGGTCGCAGCAGAGCAGCGCCTCCAGTGCCGCCCCGGTGCAGGTGCCACCGGCTACCGCGACGGTGACCGCGCCGATCCGCTCGATCCGGCGCAGCGTGCGCTCCCACTTGTTCACCACATGCACATCGACCTCCGCGGACTCGGTCCGCTCGGTGTCCGTGCCCCCCAGGTACAGCACCAGGGGTTTGCTCCCGGCCGCCTCCTCGGCAGCCGCACAGGCCGCGTTGAGGTCGGCGACCAGCCGCATCGACAGCTGCTCCCCGCCGGCCACTCGGAACGCGGGCGTGGTCGTGGAAAGATCTGCGTGACGTGTACGCATCAGGCCGCCTCCTGGGTGCTGGCCCGACCTGCGGGCATGTGAACGAAGTTGCTGCAACTGTCGATGTTGGAAATCAGGGTGTTGGAGACAATCCCGTCGCCGCGCACCGCGCGCGGCAGCCGGCGCAACAGCATCAGCGGCCGGTTCGTGCGCCGTGCCACGCCGGCCAGCCGCTGCACCCGGCGGGCCCTGCCGTACCGCAGCTGCTCGTAACGCCGCAACAGGAACGCCGGTTCGCCGGGCTGCGACAGCACCTGGCCGAGCACCCAGCTGTCCTCCAGCGCCTGGTTCACGCCCCATCCGACGCGCGGAGACACGGCGTGGGCCGCATCGCCCGCCAGCGTCACCGGTCCGCGCCCCCACGGGTGCCGCACCTGGTGCATGACATGCGGAAAGACGTTGATGTCCTCGTCCGGCAGGCTCGCCATCAGCTCGGCCACCGGCTGAGCCCAGTCGCCGAACCACTCCCGCAGTCGGGCGGGCCGGTCCGGCGGCTGGGGAAGGTCGAGCCAGGCGGTCGGCTTTCCGTGCCGGTCGATGTCTTCGTTGGGCCACGGCACCTCGACCGCCCAGTGCACCATTCCGTCACCCACCGGGTGCATGGTGCAGAGCCGCAGCTTGTCGTAGTACGTGGGGATGACGTGCTCGGAGCGCAGCCCCGACGGCATCTTGGCCAGCCCGTACCAGGACGCCAGACCGGTGTATCGGGCCACATCGCCGAACAGCCGGTGCCGCACCATGGAGCGGTAGCCGTCGGCGCCGATGAGGATGTCCCCGTCTGCGCTGGTCCCGTCGTCGAAGGCGACGGTGACGCCGGTGGCCGAGCCGCGGCGCACCGGGCGTATATCGGTGCACCGCTTTGCGAACTCTATGGTGCCGGCCGGCAGCGACCGGGAGAGCTGCTCGACGATGTGACCGCGCAGCACGCCAATGGTGGGCGCGCCGTACTTCTCGGTTGCCCCCGCCAAATTCATTTTCATCAACGGCGTACCGTCGAATGCCAGAACGTCGGCCTCGTCTATTCGTCCACCCAATTCGGGTAGGTGAACCCCCAGTTCGCGCAGGATGCCGGTGCCGTTCGGCCACACCAGCACACCGTTGCCAGAGGCGCGCAGGCTTTCGGCCCGTTCGAAGACGGTGACATCGTGCCCGGCCGCGGTCAGGGCCACTGCGGCGGCAACACCGCTGACTCCCGCGCCGACGATGAGGACTTTCATCTGACTCCCTCGCTGCCAGGCCGACCGCGCCGAGCTGCCGAAACACACCCGGCGGCCGCTTTCCGGGGATTGTCGGTAGCTCGCTCGGCGGGTTTGCGATTTTTCGCTACTCGGTGAAACTACTGAGCTGCAACTCCCGTTGAAAGCCCCTAATTACACCCCCTAAAGGCGGTTGCGAACCCCAACCCCTACGGGGTTTCAATACGCGTCGGTCGGCCTTTATCGTGCCGGGGACCATGGATTTCTTAGGAGGCGGACCGGTGTTCAGCGCTGACCTGATCCGAGGTATCTCCCAGTCGGTGGCCGCCAATGCGGCGCACTTTGCCGACCGGGTTGCCTTTACCGACGACCGGCGCGCGGTCGGTTTTGCCGAGCTGGCCGCGCGGACCGGACGGCTCGCCGGGCACCTGGCCGCCAGGGGCATCGGGCGCGGCGACCGGGTGGCGCTGCTGATGGGCAACGCGGTCGAAACGGTGGAGGCCTACCTCGCCGTCACCCGCGCCTGCGCGGTCGGCGTCCCCGTCAACCCGCATTCTTCGGACGCCGAACTCACACATGTCCTCGCCGACAGCGGCGCCGCGCTGTTGATCTGCGACCGAGGAGGTCTCGACCACGCGCGACGCGTCGCGAAGGACCTCCCCCTGCTGGTGGTTGCCGACGAGCCCGGGCCGCGGGAGGAGCACTTCGAACGGTGGGCGACGACCGAGCCCGCCGTCGCCGCCCCCGACGACCTGGACCTCGATGAACCGGCCTGGCTGCTCTACACCTCCGGCACCACCGGCCGGCCGAAGGGCGTGCTCTCGAACCAGCGGGCGTGCCTGTGGTCCGTCGCGGCCTGCTACGCCCCCATCCTCGGGCTGTCCGAGAACGATCGCCTGTTGTGGCCCCTTCCGCTCTTCCACAGCCTCTCCCACGTGCTGTGCGTCGTGGGCACCACCACGGTCGGCGCCTCCGTGCGCCTGCTGACCGACTTCGAACCCGACCGGGTGCTCGGCGAACTCGCCGCGGAGCCCTACACCCTGCTGGTCGGTGTCCCGGCGGTCTACCACCGATTGGTGGCGGCGGTGGGGCGGGGTGAGACGGCGGCGCCGGCCCTGCGGGCGGCGTTGTGCACCGGCGCCGTTGCCCCGGCCGGACTGCAGGAGGCGTTCGAGAGCGTCATCGGGGCACCGCTCGTCGACAGCTACGGCAGCACCGAGACCTGTGGCGCGATCACCATGACCCGGCCCGGCGCACCGCGCCCGGCCGGCTCGTGCGGACAGCCCGTGGACGGTCTGCGGGTCCGGCTCGTCGACAACGACACCGGACAGGACGTCGCACCGGGCGTCGAGGGCGAGGTCTGGGTCAGCGGACCGAACCTGATGCTGGGCTATCGCCAAGCCGACGGAACCACCGACCCCGCCCTCGTGGACGGCTGGTACCGGACCGGTGACATCGTCGTACAGGACGAGCAGGGTCATCTCACCATCTGCGGGCGACTGAAGGACGCCATCATCACCGGCGGCGAGAACCTGCACCCGGCAGAGGTCGAGGCAGTCCTCGCCCGGGTGCCCGGAGTGGCCGACGTCGCCGTCGCCGGACGGCCGCACGCCGTGCTGGGCGAGGTCCCGGTGGCCTACCTGGTGCCCGAGCCCGGCACCTCCATCGACCCGGCCGAGGCCCTGGCCGCCTGCCGCAGCGAGCTGTCCGCCTACAAGGTTCCCGCCGAGCTGCTGCTGATCGACGCCGTCCCCCGCACCCGCTCCGGCAAGACAACCCGGCACGTCCTCGACGGGCTGCCGGCCCGCCTGCTGTCGCTCGCCGGGACCCGTCACGAGGCGCTGCACCGGATCAACTGGGTGCCCGCGCCGCCGGCCCGCCCGGACGAACCGGCGGACGCCGGGTGGCTGACGGCCGCCGAGGCCGACGACCGTACGTGCAGCGAGCCCGACCGCGCTGCGGCGCTCGCCGCCCGGATCGCGGCCGAGGCCGAGCGGCGACTCACCGACGACCCGGCGCCGCTGGTCGTCCACACGCGCAACGCGGTCCGCACCTCGGACTCCGACCACACCACCGACCCCGTCCAGGCCGCGGTGCTGGGGAGCCTGCGCTCCGTGCAGTCCCGTCATCCGGGACGGCTCACCGTCGTCGACGCGTACACCGACTCGCGGGGCGCGGACCTCCCGGCGGGTGAGCCGGTCGTGGCGATCCGCGACGGCCGGACGCTGGTACCCCGCCTGGGCTGGGCCGCCGCGGACGCCGCGGACCTGACCCTCGACGCCGACCGCACCGTGTTGGTGACCGGCGAGCCCGAGGGCGCGGCGGGGACGATCGCCCGCCACCTCGTCGCCCGCCGCGGCGCCGGCCGCGTCCTGATGGCGCGTCACCGACCAGGCGTGTCGGCTGAGTTCGACGGCGACACTGCCACCGCGGACCTGACCGACCCCGAGGGCATGGCCTCGGTGCTGGCCGCCGCCGGGCCGCTTGCCGCTGCCGTCCACACGCTGTCCGACGGGCCCCGAGCGGCCGCCGCCTGGCACCTCGACCGGCTCACCGCCGGTCACTGCCCGCTGATCCTTTTCTCGTCCGCCGCGGGGGAGGCGGACGACGCCTTCATCGAGGCGCTCGCGGCGCGCCGGACAGACGCCGTGGCCCTCGCATGGGGCCCCTGGGAAGCCGAACCCTCGTCGGCCGCCCCGGCGTGGATCCCCGCACCGATCGTCGACCCGCTCACCACCGAAGACGGCCTGACGCTGTTCGACCTGGCCTGCTCGGTCCCGGACCACACGGTCCTGCCGATCGCGCTGCGCCCCGCGGACCTGGGGAACCGCACCGTCCCGGCCCTGCTGCGCGATCTCGTCCCGCTCGCCCCGCCCGCTGGGCGAGGTGACGAGCTGCGGCAGCGCCTGGCCGATGGCCCGCCTGGATTCCTCCTCGACGTGGTACGCGCCGAAGTCGCCTTGGTGCTGGGGCGGTCCGGCCCGGCCGCGGTGCCCGCCGACGGCTCCTTCCGGGAGCAGGGCCTGACCTCCGCCACCTCCCTCAGGCTGCGCAACCGGCTCACCGCCGCGACCGGCCTGGACGTGCCGGTGACCGCGGTGTATGACTACCCGACCCCCCGGGCCCTGGCCGGCCACCTCCGCGCCGTGCTGACCGGCGACATACCCGAGGACGACGGTGTCGGCCGCATACGCAGCGCCGACGAGGAAGACCCGATCGTGGTGGTCGGCATGGCCTGCCGCCTGCCCGGCGGTATCGGCTCACCGGACGCGCTGTGGGAGCTGGTCACCGGGGAAGGCGAAGCCTTGTCACCGTTCCCCGCGGACCGCGGCTGGGATGTGGACGGCCTGTTCGACCCTTCAGGAGAGCGGCCGGGCAGCAGCTACGTACGGGTGGGCGGCTTCCTCGACGACGTGGCCGGGTTCGACGCCGACTTCTTCGGCATATCGCCGCGCGAAGCACTGGCGATGGATCCGCAGCAGCGGCTGCTGCTGGAGTCCGCCTGGCACGCCATCGAGGACGCCGGTATCGCTCCCAGCGCACTGCGCGGCACCCCCACCGGGGTGTTCGCCGGCCTCATGTTCCACGACTACACGGCCCTGGCGGAGCGCTCCGCCGATGACCTCGAAGGCTACGTCAG